>NZ_AGVX02000464.1 GCF_000239155.1 Actinoalloteichus spitiensis RMV-1378 | reverse complement strand
GTCGGCTCCGTCCCGCGACGGAGCCGACGCCCTCCGATCCACCGAGACCGCGCACGGGCCCCGGGTGGAGGTGGAACTCAGTTCTCGATCAGCAGCTCTTCCCCACCGAAGACAAGCCGCCAGTCCACCGAGTGGAACTCGTCGGAGTCGACGACCTCCCGCTCGGCCACCCAGTCGATCAGCAGCTGGCGGATCTCCGCCAGCTCGTCGTAGACCACGGGGGCCTCGGTGACGTGCGGGAAGTTCCCGCCGCCGGACTGGCGGTAGTTGTTCAACGCCAGCACGAACTCCTGGTCGTCGGCCACCGCGACCCCGTCGTAGGCGAGGTCGACCACCCGCTGCCCCACCGGCTGTCCCAGGTCGAGGTCGTAGGTGAGGGCGGCGTCCAGTCCTCCGACGATGTCGTAGAGGTAGTCGGGGGTGCCGTTTGGCGCCGTCGCGGTGGGCGCGTTGGTCACGTCGTTGGCCGCGTGCGGCCCGGGGCCGTCCACCTGCTGGTAGTACTCGGCCGACTTCTCCAGGAAGTCACGCAGCTGCGCCCCGGTGAGCACGATCCCCAGCAGGGTGTTGTCGTAGCCGTAGAGCGAGGCGACGTCACGCACGGTGACCTCACCCTCGGGGATCACGGCGTCCCGGTTGAACGGGGCGGCGGCGGCCAACACCGGCAGGTCGGCGTGCTCGGTGTCGGCCAGCGCCTCCGCGACCGTCTCGGCCTGCACCTGGTTGATGAAGTCGACGGCGGCGGTGTCCTCGTACCGGGAGGTCGCCGCCGACATGGCGCGGGCGTTGTGGCCCACGGTGCCGTTCACGTAGGCGCGGGCCGCCTCGTGCTGGTCGGCGACGAGGTCGACGATGGCCCGGTCCTCCGGCACGGTGGCCGAGTCGAGGACGTGGGAGCTCAACCCGGTCACCGTCCACCGGCCCCGCTCCATCCGCAGGTCGATGTCCATCACCGACAGGCGCTGCCCCCACTGCTTGGGCTGGGTGATCAGCACCTCCTGGCCGGTCTCCTCGTTGGTGACGAACCGCTCGGGCACCTCCTGGTGGGAGTGCCCGGCCAGGATCGCGTCGATGCCGGGCACCTGCTCGGCCAGCATGCCGCTGGCGTTCTCGGGGAACGGCAACGCGTCACCGTAGGAGGACGAGGGGTCGATCCCCGAGTGGGACAGGGCGATGACGACATCCGCGCCGGCCGCCCTCATCTCGGGCACGTAGGTGCGGGCCCGCTCGACGATCCCGTCGAACTCCAGGCGACCCTCGACGTGGGCGCGGTCCCAGATCGCCGAACCCGGGGTGGTCAGCCCGAGGAAGCCCACGCGGATCGCCCGTCCCCGGTCGGGGCGGACCGTCTCGATCGTGTAGGGCCGGTAGGCGGGTTCCCCGGTTTCGACGTCCAGCACGTTCGCGCCGAGCAACGGGAAGTCCGCCTGCTCCTCGAAGGTGTCCAACAGGTCCAGGCCGTAGTTGAACTCGTGGTTGCCCACCGCGCTGGCGTCATAGCCCACGGCGTTCATCGCCGCCGCCATCGGGTGCGTCTCCCCCGACTCCGTGACCGGGTCGACGACGGCGTGGTAGTAGGCCAGCGGGGTGCCCTGGATGGTGTCACCCGCGTCGACCAGCATCGTCCGGTGCGCGCCGCGATCCGCCCGCACCTGGTTGACCAGCGTGGACACCTTCGCCAGGCCCACGTGGTTGCCCGAGGAGTCCGCGTACTCGGCGTCGGCGAAGTAGTCCCAGTTGAACACGTTGCCGTGCAGGTCGGAGGTGCCCATCACGGTGAGGGTGAACTCGGGAACGCCCCGGCCGCGCGCGTCGGCGCCGGCGGCGGGCCCGGCCAGGGCGGGCAGCGCGACGGCCACGCCGGCGAGGGCGACGCCCAGTCTGGTGGCGGTTCGTCCCCGCCCCGGCAGCCGGCCGGAGCCGGTCGTTGGTCTGCTGTGCACCAGGTCCTCCGTAGAAACGTCAGTCGTCCACCGCCCCACCGGCCCGGCTGGTCCGTCCCGTCGCCAGGCGGGGCGGACGGCGTCGACGAGCACCCTACGAGAGCGGTGGCCTGGTGACACCGCATCGTCGGCGAAGTCTCGTGGTCCATCGGGTGACGAACACCGGGCGTGCCCGTCGGGCCACCACGCGGTGGGCGCCCCCAGGAACCGGTGGGGTCATGCGGCACGGAGGCCGCCCCGCTCGATCATGTGCCGCCTCCTCGCCGGCCTGCGCACGGCCGCTCCGCGACGGCACGCCGGGCAGCAGTCCCACCGGGAGCCCGACCGCGATCACCCCCATGCCCAGCCACGCCCCCGCCGAGGGTGGCGGCGCCCCGAGGGCGAACCCGCACAGCGCGGTGCTCGGCCCGGCGACTCCCGCCGTGAGCCCGGCGACGCCGGCACCGGCCCGTCGGACGCAGGTGAACCGGAGCACGAAGGCGGCGGCCGTGCCCAGCAGGCCGGGGTACCCCCACCGCGAGCAGGACGTCGGGGTCGGCGAACCCGGCCGGGTCGGGACGCTCGACGGCGGCCGCGAGCACCAGGAAGACGGCGGCGGCGACGCCGCAGGTCGCCGCCGAGTAGCTCCAGGCGCCCAAGCGCCCGACGACGCTGGGCGCCGAACAGTGTGAACGCGGCCTCGCACGCGGGCAGGGACGCGGCGAGCAGGACCCCGGGGATGTCGGCGCGGCTCCAGCCGGCGACGGCGACCGCACCCGCGCTGACCACGACGGCCCCGGTCACCAGCCGCGCCGAGGGCCGTCCGCCCCGGGCCAGCGGGCCGGCCACCGCCAGCACGACCGGCACGCAGGCGACGGCGGCGCCGAACACCCCCGGTTCGGTGTGCCGGGTGCCGAGCACCACCGCCAGGGTGAACAGGACCAGCCCGGACAGGGCTCCCGCCACCACCCACACCAGTTCGCTGCCCCGAGGCGGTACGAGCCGGACCCGCAGGCAGCGGGCGACCACCACGACCCCGAGGGCCGCGACGGCGTACCGGGCCGACTGGACCGCGAACGTCGGCAGGTGGTGCGTCGCGCCGGTGACGGCGACGGTGCCACCCAGCAAGACCATGCCGCCCAAGCCCGGCAGCGCTCCACTCCACGACGGGCCCGGCGGGGCGTCCTCATGCGTCATGCGCCCCAGCCTGACCAGCCGGCGGACTGTTCCACAGTGCCACGAACGGCTCGGTAGATTGGTCCAATGACGGGTGGCTCGGACTTCCTCCAGCTCGACGGAAGCCGGGTCCGCCGTGGCGAACGCACCACCTGGCTCGCCGCCAGGCTGCGGAACGCGATCGCCGACGGCACCCTGCCGGTGGGGGCCCGGTTACCGGCGACGAGGGTGCTCGCCGTCGAACTGGGATTCTCCCGGGGCACCGTGTCCGAGGCATACCGCCGGCTGGCCGACGAGGGCCTGATCGAGGCCCGCGCCGGGGCGGGCAGCACGGTGGCCGCACGGCCCGGTGGCCCACCACCGGCCGTCGCCCGGGCCGAGCCGTCCCGTGGCATCACCACGCCCACCGGGTCCCCGGTGGAACCGGCTGGCGGAACCGACCGGGCCGCCGTCATCGACCTGGCCGCCGGACTCCCCGACCTGGCCTCGTTCCCCCGCGCCGCCTGGCTCCGCGCCGAACGGGCGGTGCTCGCCACCGCATCGGCCCGGCAACTCGGCTACGGCCCCCCGCAGGGGGTGCCGGAACTGCGGGAGCAGCTGGCGGCCTGGTTGGGCCGGTCGCGGGGGGTGGTCGCTACCCCGGACCGCATCGTGATCACCTCCGGCGTGTCCGGGGCGCTCAGCCTGTTGGCGCAGGTCCTCCGGGATCGCGGTGTGGACGCGGTCGCGCTGGAGGACCCGGGCGCGGAGGGCAACCGGACGGTGTTGGGGCAGTGGCTGCCCAGGCTGCCGCCGGTCCCGGTCGACGAGCATGGGCTGGACACCGCCGTCCTGTCCCGGTCGGGGGCCGGCGCGGTGCTGGTGACCCCCGCCCACCAGTACCCCACGGGGGTGGTGCTCTCCCCGGCACGCCGGCGTTCCCTGCTGGCGTGGGCGGCCTCGCGGGACGGGCTGGTGATCGAGGACGACTACGACGCCGAGTACCGCTACGACCGGGCCCCGGTCCGCGCGGTCCAGCCGTTGTCCCCCCAGACCGTCGCCTACACGGCCAGCGTGTCCAAGACCCTGGCGCCGGGACTGCGGCTCGGCTGGCTCGTGCCCCCCGACCACCTGCGCGCACCGCTGGTCAGACTCCGCTGGGCCAGCGACCTGGGCTCGCCGGTCCTCCCCCAACTCACCCTGGCGCGGTTGCTCGCCGAGGGTGTCCTCGAACGGCACCTGCGGGCGATGCGGACCCGGCACCGGGCGCGGCGGGACGCGGTGGTCTCCGCGCTACGCCGGTGGTTGCCGGACTGCCCCGTGCTCGGCGTCGCGGCGGGACTGCACGTGCTGGTCCTGCTCCCGAACGGCCAGGACGACGCCGAGATCGCCGCCCGCGCCCGGGCGCACGGCGTCCTGGTGCGACCGCTCAGCCGGCACCGGATCGCACCGGGACGGCCGGGCCTGGTGGTCAACTACGCCGGTCACCACCCGGAACGGTTGGACGCGGCCGTCGGGGTGCTGGCCCGGGTGATCGACCGGAGCCGACGCCGCCCGGCAGCCCCCAGGGCCGCCCCGCGTCGTCCTCCCCCGCCGTGACCGCCAAGCCATGCTGGTGGCCGTCCTCACCTTGAACGGAGGGAACGGCAGCTCCAGTCCGGGACGCGCCGGGCCGGGCTCCAGCCGGGACACCCTACGGTTGTCGTGGGGCGCTCGCACTGTTACCGATGCTGTCCCGCTGGCTGCTCGACCGTCAGGGTGTCCTGCCCCTCAGCCTTCGGCGGCCGACTCCGTCCATCCGAGACCGCCGCACGGCGGCGCGGAGCTCCGCCGTCAGATAGCCGCGCACCTGCCGCACCTCGCCATCCGGGTCCGGAACCCGGTTGCGCACTGGGCGGCAGCCGAGTTCGGCCATGGTGCGCGCGAACTGCTTCGGGTCGACGTCACCCAGGGCCTCCACGAGTTCGGCGGTCGGGACGAACTCTCGTCCGCCCTCGCTGAGCTCGTCGCCCAGGTGGGCTACCACTGAGGCCAGCGGCTCGGGCAGTCCTTCCGGGGTCCACGCACTGGCCCGAGTGGGCTTGGCGGCTTCCCGGACCGACAGGGTGGCGGACGCCGGCGACACCGGGTCGGTGTCGCGGCCGGTCGCGTGCCCCGTGAGGCGGCCCGCGCCACCGCGAAGCTGCCTTCCCCGCGCGCAGATCGCCTGCCAGTCCTCGTTGGGCATGTAGTAGGTCCGCACCGTCAGGGCCAGCACCTCGCCGCCCTGGTTGATCTCCCCGTCCGGTCGAAGGATGCCCACGCCCTTGTGCGTGGCGAGCAGTCGACTGCTGTCGTACCCCCGGGTGTTCATTTGGTCGCCGAGCACGATGTTGGAGTCCCGCCAGTCCATGACTCGCAGCGCGAACCGGGAGCCGAGGACGGCGCGCAGTCCCGACGGGATGGTCTTCGAGTCGGGCCGCTGGGTGGCCAGGATGAGCACGATCCCGGCGGCGGGTCCTTTCTTGGCCAGCCAGGTGAGGAGTTCACCCACGTACTCCCCGGTGGTCTGCTTCCTGCCCTCCACGCTGATCGGTGTCCTGTTCTCCAGTGGCACCTGGACCTCGTCCACCACCAGGACCGTGACCGGCATGTCCAGTGCTGCGTCGCGGGACATCACCGGTGTGAGCTTGGATTCCGGGCAGGTCGCGTCATCGAGTGTTCGCATCCGGCGGTAGCGGCCCTGGACCTCGCTGATCAGTTCGATGAGCCAGCCGAGCAACGCGAAGACGTCGTCGGTGTCGTCACCGGCGAGGAACCGGTGCGCGACCTGGCCGGCCGCGTCCCAGTCCTTCCCCGCCTTGAAGTCGGCGACGTAGAGGCGGGCGTGCGGATCGAGGACCGCGCCGGCGACGGCGAGCCGGGCGGCGAAGGTCTTGCCCTGGCGCGGGATAGCTCCGATCAGCAGGGACGTCCACACCAACGGTAGATCCACGCGGCTGCCCTGGGGGTCCCGGCCGAAGGGCACCGGTCGCCACACGTCCCACTGTTCCGCGTCGACCAGGGGCGTGCGGGTCGGTGGTGTGGAGTAGGGGTCCCGGTCGGCCACCCACAGCGCCACGCGCCCGGCATGCCCTCCGCGCCCTCGGACGCGGTTCACGATCAGCTGGACCTCGTCGACCGCGAGCGCCGAGGCCAGCGCCTCCCGGTTCTTCACCACGTCGGCGGCTTTGCGGGTCGCGGGTAGGTCCACGGTGATGGTCCAGCCCTC
Source organism: Actinoalloteichus spitiensis RMV-1378 (assembly GCF_000239155.1). Lineage (GTDB taxonomy): Bacteria > Actinomycetota > Actinomycetes > Mycobacteriales > Pseudonocardiaceae > Actinoalloteichus_B > Actinoalloteichus_B spitiensis. The sequence goes on along the minus strand of NZ_AGVX02000464.1, from coordinate 4,331 downwards.
ACCGGCTCGGGTCGCTCGTTCGACCAGGCGAAGGGTCTCGTCGTTGCCGAGCAGTTTGGCGTCGCGGAACGCGTCCACCAGCACCTGCGGGTCCAAGCTCCACCGCAGGATCCGGGGGCCGGCCAGAACCGTCCTCCTACCGGGCAGTCCCTCGGCACGCCGACCCAACGCCGCCAGTGCGACGGCCCCGACGGCGCCCACGCACCACGGCCCGGACGGCCCGTGGACCGCGTGGAGGACGGCGAGCGCCAACCCAGCCCCGGCGATGACGCCGAGGGTCACCTTCCACCGGAAGAAACTCAGGGCGCGGATCTCGGTGAACTTGTCGGCGAACTTCCCGGCGTCCCGTGCCGCGTCGGCGTAGTCCCGCACCCGCACCCACCGGCGCCACGACCGGTAGGCGGTGACCAGGCCGCGCAGTACCGCGCCGAGGAAACGGGCCGGGGACCGGAGGATCTCGGCGGCCCCGTCACGTAGGAGTTGTCGTGCCTGGTGCGGCGACTTCAACGGTGGCGGAACCAGCGTGGACCGCGACCACCAGTCGGCCAGTCGTGCTCCAGGACCCGCCGGCGTCCTCGGCCTGGTCATGGTCGGCCCCGGTCTCGCCTACCACCGCTCGTGATCAGCAGGAGAGACTTGGTCAGGGTGTGGGCGGCGACCAGGGCGGGGAGTACCAGCGTGGCGAGCTGGACCCAGGGGTTGGCGACGTGGGTGAGCAGGAGCCACTGCGCGGTGGTGATGAGACCGGCATTGGTCAGCACGCGGCTCGTGACGGACACGACCCGGGTCTCGGTCCGGTTCGCGGCAGTGCGCCGTCCCCGGCGAGCTCCCGCCCGCCACACCAGGACGAGGACGAGGAGGACGAGCGCGCCGCCGAGGACGACGGAGGAAGGGGCGTCGTTGAGGGTCATCGTCGTTCTCCCTGGTGGTCGTCGGGGTCCTGCTTCGACCACGCCCGGTGCACGTGGCGGGTGTCGTCCTCGGTGAGCCCGCCCCACACCCCGACCACGTCGGAGCCGGCGGAGCGGAGTTCGAGTTCCAGGCACGGGTCAGCGACGGGGCAGCCCGCGCACAGGTGGGCCGCGTAGTCCCGTTCGGTGAGATCGTGCGGTGGCTCGGCGGGGCTGCCATGGCCGCAGGCGCCGTCGCGGCGGACGAGCTCGGCGAGCAGGTTGGTGGGGACCCGGCGCAGCCGGGTCAGCCGGCGGGCCGTCGCCGCGAGGTCCGGTGTGGGCTCGGTGCTCATCTGGCATCACCACCCGTCCGGCGAGTGGACAGCAGGCCGCGGAGCTCGGCGGTGGTGACGGCCGGGTGGGTGCGGCGCAGCAGGACGCGGATCACGCCAGGTCGCACCGCCCGGCGGACGGTTCTTTCCGGGACTCCGAGAATCCGGGCGGCCTGGCGCGGGGAATGGAATTCGGGACGTGCGAAGTCAGGGCGGGATGGGGGCATGGCGGTGGTCCCTTCACAACAGAATTGTCGATTTCAGCAGCATGTTGCTGAAATCAGCGCACCAATGGACGGGGTGAGCGACGCGGGGCCATGAACCGCGATCAGGTCCCGCGACTAATGCGCTCAGCGGCTACTGTCTGCGCCGAGGCGGAGCGCGGAGGTATGCGTGTCGGACGACTGGGCAGCGGTCGCCAGAGTCATCAACGAGCGGGTGAACCAACTCGGGTGGCGACAGCGGGAACTCGCGGAACGGTCGCAGGTCTCGCAGGCGATCGTGCGGGAGATCCAGCACCACACCGTGGAGCGCCGGCGGAGCGCGCGCACGCTCGAAGCCCTCTCCACCACCCTGGGACTGCACCCGCAGCACCTCCAGGCCGTGTTGGAGGGCAGCACTCCCCCCGAGCCAGGCGAGGCGGTACCGATGCCCGCCGAGGAGGACCGGCTCGCGGCCCGGCTGGCCGCCGTGGAGGAACGACTCGTCGACATCACCGAACGGCTGGACGCCATCAGCGCGGACCTCGCCGACGTCGCTCACCACGTCCGTGCCCGGCAGTGAGGCGAGGACCAGTCCGGTGTGGTGCGTGGAGTCGCGCATACCCAGAATTCAAGGCCCACCAGCGCGGGCATCCCATGCACCGGAACTGCGGAACCACTGTGGAAACACCGCACATGACCTGTTCCCGATGACTCCCGAGAACTCGGCGGAGAATTCATGCACCCGGTGACCGGTTGGACGGGGAGGACGGCCTGTGCGCTGCAATCAGCCCTGCGCCTGAGTCAGGAATCCTTCGCCGCACGGCTGGGAGTCGCACCCCGCACCGTCGCCGGATGGCACCAGAAACCGAACCTGCGGCCGAAATCGGAAATGCAACAACTGCTGGACACCGCACTGGAGCAGGCGACGCCAGCCGAGCGCGAACGTTTCCGAACCCTTACCGCGCCCGAGCCCGCCGCCCCGCCCGCGCGGCCGGTCAGCGCGCGGGCCGAACGGCGACTCGGCGATGCCCCGCACATCGCGGCGGCCCTGGAGTGGATCGACCACCACGCGGCCTGGCCCGCCGGCACCGCCCGCCACGCCGTCACCGGAGCCCTCGCGGACCTGGACGCACAGGAGTTACGGGATCGCGGGAGCAGGCGCGGCCGGATCACCCAGGCGGACATGGCCGACGCGCTCGCCCGCTACTACGACCCGCGACCGGGCTACGGCCGCTACGCCGCGCGGGTGGGCGCGGCCACCGCTCACACGAGCGTGCTCACCAGCGCCGACTGGCTCGACCTCGCCTGCCCCCTCACCGCCCGACATGACCAGCTCCGCACCACCGGGGGCAAACCCGACCCCTCCCCCGTCCTCACCGAACAGACCATCGACCCCGCCGTGCGCAGGCTCGCCGAGGTCATCGCCATGGACACCCGCCTGACCAACAACCCGCTGTACCGCCTGCTCAGCGTCGACGTGGAACCCGGCCGGATCGGCGGCGACGTGGGAATCACGCACTTCGTCGAGTACGCGCTCACGATGGACCTACTGGAAGGCGAGCTGACCGACGCGCTCACCGCGGGCACCCCGATCCAGCCCGGTTCGCTTCCCCTGCGGGAGCACTACCTCCCCGATTCCGCCGCCGTCCTCGCCGTCGGCGACCGGCTGTGCGCGGGAGGCGCGCTCGCGCTGCTGGCCATCGCGAGACCAGCGGACATCCTCCGAGGCGAGGCCGACTACCTCCTCCTCGTTCAGGAACGGTCCGGCAACGTCCTCAACGCCGCACGCCGTCTCGCGGTCATCCCCAAGGGCTTCCACGAACCGTTGACCGACGTGCGCTCGGACGCCCGGGTCGGTGCCACCCTCCTTCGTGAGCTGGAGGAGGAGCTGTTCGGCCGCGAGGACATCGACAACACCATCACCGAGGTCCGCAGCGCCGATCCGATGCACCCGAGTCGGCTGTCCGAACCGATGCGGTGGCTGACCGAGCGGCCAGGGCGGTTGCGGATGGAGTGCACCGGGTTCGGGTTGAACCTGGTGTCGGGGAACTACGAGTTCGCCAGTCTGATCGTGATCGAGGACGAGGAGTTCTGGCACCGCTTCGGAGGCCAGGTCGAAGCCAACTGGGAGTCCTCCAGCCTGCGCCGGTACTCCACGCTGGACGAGGACCTGGTGACCGAACTCGTCACCGACACGGCATGGAGCAACGAGGGGCTGTTCGCTATGCTCCAGGGCCTTCGCCGGCTCGCCGACCTGGACGGACAGCGCGTCACACTGCCAGTCATCGAATGGGAGATCGCTCAGTGAACCGCACGTGGTCCACCGGGAACGCCGCCGAGGACGGGTCCGCCAACCGGGGGTGGCTGGTCGGGCACTTCATCGACCCCGCACAGGGCGTCCGGCACAACACCGACGTCGAAGTGAAGTGGGCCTCGCACCCCGCCGGTGACGCACGCCCGGAGTGGACCAAAGACGACGCCCGCACCACGCTGGTGATCCTCATCGAGGGACGGTTCCGGGTGGACCTCACCGAGGGCAGCGCCGTCCTCGCCCGGCAGGGCGACTACGTGATGTGGGGCGCCGGTGTCGACCACTCCTGGGAAGCGCTCGCCAACTCGGTCGTGATGACCGTGCGATGGCCCTCCGCCACCTGACACCTCGTCAGGACAGGGACCAGGCGAGCTCGGGAACGTCGACGCGGTCGCCGCCGATCTCACCCAGCCGCCGCAACCCTTGGGTGAAGGCGAACAAGCCCTCGTTGCTCCACGACTCGTCCTGCGCGAGTTCGGCCAGGATCTCCCGGTCGCGTGCGGAGTACTGGAGCAGGCCGGCTGCCTCCCAGTTGGCCCGCACGTCCCCGCCGAAGCGGTGCCAGAACTCCTCGTCCTCGATCACGATCAGA
>NZ_AGVX02000465.1 GCF_000239155.1 Actinoalloteichus spitiensis RMV-1378 | reverse complement strand
GCCCCCGCCGCCGCCCGAGGTCCGCCGTGGCAGACCTCGGGCCGCGCGCACGGTGTCGGGGGCCCGACTCCCCTTGCCCGGCGGAGCGGAACGAGGCCCTCCCCTGTTGTTCGGAGCCGAACGGAGCAGGGTTTGGTCCTGCTGATCAACCGGGGGAGCACTTCGTCGTGCCAGATCGGCCGCCCACCGACAACCGGGCCGAAGTGACCGCGCAGAGGTACCTCGACATCACTGAGAGTCGCTACGCTCGGGGGCGGCCTCGGCGTGGTCGGAGCGTTCCCCGGCGGCAGCGCGACCGGGGGTAGGGAGGGGCGCTGATGCTGATGTCGATGCTGCTCGCGATCATGTGCGGTCCGTGCAACGGGTCCGGCGTGATCCACACCAGGGACGGCGCGGTCACGTGCCCCTGGTGCAAGGGTGACGGCGACCGGTGAACCCGGGACGCCCCGCCGGGCGAGCCGCGAGGCCTCAGTCGTCGTCCGCGTCGTCGCCGAGGTACGGGGCCTGCGGCGGTGTCTCGTCCGCGTGGGCCAGTGCCCACCGAACGCAGACGGCGCAGCGGGGCACGTGGGGACTGGCGTCCGACGGAGCCGGCCAGACCACGTCCCCGCACATCGCTCGGTAGCCCTCGGGTTCGGTCGGGCGTCCGATGTGGTGCGGCAGGATGCCGTGCCGTACCGGGCGGTCGTGCGGCCGCAGCCACCACAACGGGTACTCCCGCCTGGACCGGCTCGTCGTGGTCCGCTCCGGCTTCCCCAACAGCCTCCGAAGCGCTTCCATGTACCAACGGTAGCCGATCTTCGCGGCGCGGCCGGGCGTTGTCACGCGGGTGAGGGGTAGCAACGCGCGGACATGCCCGAGACCGGTCCCACGGCCGCCACCGTGGGGACGCCGCCCTCCGCTCGCCGGCCCTGGGTGGCCGGGCCGGCCGTGTAGTCTCGCCCGGTGCGCCGCACGTTGCTGGTCACCAACGACTTCCCGCCCCGTCCCGGTGGCATCCAGGCCTACCTGCACGCCCTGGCCGGTGCGCTCCCCCCTGACGACCTCGTCGTCTACGCGCCGGCGTGGCACGGCCCGGGCGAGTCCGATGCCGAGTTCGACGCCAGGCAGCCCTTCGAGGTGGTGCGCCACCGGAGCGGGCTGATGTTGCCCACCCCTGACGTGCTGCGCCGCGCCAGGGACATCGCCGGGGCGCGGGGCTGCGAGGTGGTGTGGTTCGGTGCGGCTGCTCCGCTGGCCCTGCTGGGGCCGTCCCTGCGGGAGGCCGGGGTGCACCGCGTGGTGGCCAGCACGCACGGGCACGAGGTCGGCTGGTCCATGCTCCCCGGGGGGCGGCAGGCGCTGCGCCGCATCGGCGACGGCGCGGACGTGATCACCTACGTGAGCCGGTACACCAGGAGCAGGTTCGCCGCCGCGTTCGGGCGGTGGGCCGCGCTCGAACACCTCCCGTCCGGAGTGGACTCGACGGTGTTCCGCCCGGACCCGGGAGCCCGGGCCGAGGTCAGGGCCCGTTACGGGTTGGGGGACCGGCCCGTGGTCGTCTGCGTGTCGCGCCTGGTGCGCCGCAAGGGGCAGGACGTGCTCGTCGGCGCCCTGCGCGGGATCCGGCGGCGTGTTCCCGGCGCGGCGTTGCTGATCGTCGGAGGAGGTCCCGACGAGGAGAGGCTGCGCCGGCTCGCCGTGCGGCACGGCGTGGACGAACACGTCGTGCTGACCGGGTCGGTGCCGTGGGCGGAGCTGCCCGCGCACTACGCGGCCGGGGACGTCTTCGCCATGCCCTGCCGCACTCGGGGGCGGGGCCTGGACGTCGAGGGGTTGGGCATCGTGTACCTGGAGGCGTCGGCGACCGGGCTCCCGGTGGTGGCCGGCGACTCCGGTGGCGCGCCCGAGACCGTGCGGGACGGAGTGACGGGGCACGTGGTCGACGGTCGCGACCTGGCGGCCGTCGAACGCCGGGTCGGGGACCTGCTCGCCGACCCGGACCAGGCCAGGGCGATGGGGGAGGCCGGCAGGCGGTGGACGGCCACGCACTGGCGGTGGGAGACCCTGGCGGGACGGCTGACCTCGCTCCTCCGGGGTTGACCGCTGGATCCGCGACCTCCGCGCCCGCCGACCGTCGTGCCTGAGTGCGGGCGGGCACCTGGCGTCCCGGGGAGCACCAGCCCGGGTGGGTCAGCGCCGGTACAGCTCCTCGATCTCCGCCGCGTACCGTTCCGCCACCACGGCCCGCCGGACCTTGAGGCTCGGGGTCAACTCCCCGCCCGCCTCGGTGAAGTCGACGTCGAGCAGCGTGAACCGCTTGACCGACTCCGCGCCCGACACCGCCCGGTTCGCCTCGTCGACCGCGTGTCCCACCTCGGCCCGCACCTGCGGGTCGGTGATGAACCGGGCCCGGTCATCGCCGGCGATCCCGTGCTCCTCGCACCACGCGCGGAGCGCGTCGGCGTCCAGGGTGAGCAGCGCCGCGACGTACGGGCGACCCTCGCCGACCACCACCGCCTCCGCGACGAGCGGGTGGCCGCGCAACCGGTCCTCCAGCACGGCGGGGGCGACGTTCTTGCCGGCCGCGGTGACGATGATGTCCTTCTTCCGGTCGGTGACCCGCAGGAACCCGTCCTGGTCCAGTTCCCCGAGGTCCCCGGTGCGGAACCAGCCGTCCGTGAAGGCCGCCCGCGTCGCCTCCGGGTCGTTCCAGTACCGCTCGGCGACGATCTCGCCGCGCACCAGGATCTCGCCGGAGTCGTCCACCCGGATGGTCGTGCCAGGAAGTGGTCGGCCCACCGTGCCGATCCGGGTCGCCCGGAAGGTGTTGACGCTGGCCGCCGCGGAGGTCTCGGTCAGACCGTAACCCTCCAACACGGGAAGTCCGACACCCCGGAAGAAGTGGACGATCCGCTCGTTGAGGGGGGCTCCTCCCGAGATCGCGGCCAGGCACCGGCCCCCGGTGGCGGCGCGCAGCCTCCGGTACACGAGGCGGTCGAACACCGCGTGCCGGAGGCGGAGCCCCAGCGGGACTCCCGCGCGGTCCCGGGCCCGGCTGTGGGCGACCGCCGTCCCGGCGGCCAGGTCGAAGATCCTGGTGCGACCCGCCGCCCTGGCCCGTTCCCTGGCGCCCTGGTGGATCTTCTCGAAGACGCGGGGGACCCCGACCACCACCGTCGGGCGGAAGGTGCGCAGGTCGCTCATCAGGTCCCTGGTGTCCGGGCTGTGGCCCAACGTGGTCCTGGCGTGGATGGCGGCGATCGAGGTCGCCCTGGCCAGGACGTGGGCTAGGGGGAGGAACATCAGCAGCGAGTTCCCCGGCCGCAGCAGTTCCGGAGCGCAGGCCATCTCGGCCCTCACCTGGGCCAACAGGTTGCGGTGCGACAGCACCGCGCCCTTCGGGCGTCCGGTCGTGCCCGAGGTGTAGATCACGGTGGCCGGGTCGTCGGCCCGTACCGCCCGCGCGCGGGCGTGGACCTCCGCTTCCGCGACCGCCTCGCCGCCGTCGACGAGGGCGGTGACGAGCCCGTCCACGCCGAGGGCGGCCGCCGGGGAGGGTGGAGCGGGGGCGTCCCCGACCGCCGCCGGGTCATCGAACCGCCACACCGACGCCAGCCGGGGCAGATCACCGCGCACCTCCCCCAGCCGCCGCAGGTGCTCGTCGGACTCGACCACCACCAGCCGAGCGCCCGAGTCGGAGAGGATCCACCTGATCTGCTCGGGGGACGAGGTCTCGTACACGGGGACCGTCACGCCCCCGGCGGTCCACACCGCGAAGTCGAACAGGGTCCACTCGTACCGGGTGCGGGACATCAGCGCGACGCGGTCGCCGGGGTGGAGGCCGGCGGCGACCAGCCCCCTGGCGGCGGCGACCACCTCGGCGGCGAACTCGGAAGCCGTCACGTCCACCCACGCCCCCCGGACCCTGCGCCGCAGGCTGACCGCACCGGCGAACCGGTCCGCGTTGGCCCACACCACGTCGGTGAGGTTCTCCTCCTCCTGCACGGTGGAACTGGCGGGGACGGTGAACTCGCGCACAGGTGCCTCCTCGCGGGCTCGTGCTCTCGGCCGGCAACCGCGATCCGACGGACGTCGGCTCGACCGGTGTCCTCCCAGCCGGGGCCGTCCCGACCGGCGGGTGGCCGCACGGCCATTCTGCCGTTCCAGCGAGGACGGCCGATGCCGGGGCGAGCCCCCGCCGGGGGTCCGGCTCTGCCACGCTGTTCGACCATGCCCGTGCTCGACATCGCCGACGACACCTTCCTCGCCGTGCCCCCCGCCTCGGCCGCCGCGGCCATCGGCGACGAACGGCGCTGGGCCGGCTGGTGGCCGGGTCTCCTGCTGCGGGTGGAGGAGGACCGGGGCGTGGAGGGGGTGCGGTGGCGGGTCGACGGTTCCCTGGTCGGCACGATGGAGGTGTGGCTGGAGCCCGTGCTCGACGGCACCGTGCTGCACTACTTCCTGCGGGCCGACCCCGTGGTGCCGCCCTGGTGGCCCGCCGCGTTGGTCCCCGTGGCCCACGCCGTCACCCGGAACCGGTGGCGGACCCGGGGCCGTTCGGTCGCCTTCGCCGTGCGTGGTGAGCTCGACGGCGGCCGGCCGCCCGGGGTCGACCCCCGCCACCGTGGCGGGGGCGGGAGCGGCA
>NZ_AGVX02000466.1 GCF_000239155.1 Actinoalloteichus spitiensis RMV-1378 | reverse complement strand
GTACCCGGGAGTTCGGTGATTATGCTCGCCAGCGAGGGTGGGGCGGTGGCGCACGCCCGCTGTCCGGCCACTGGTGGGACCGGGCCCGGGGGCTCGACGGGGGCGTGGCGAGCCAGGACGGGACCGGAGGCTGGTCAGCGCCGGTACTGCTCGGCGAAGTCCACGACCTGCTCCCCGATCGTGCGCAGGGTGTCGGCAACACCGGCATCGGAGCAGCCCCCGATGTCGTCGAACCGCACCTGTCCTGAGTGCAACGCGGCTCCGAGTGGAGTCGGCCAACCCCGGAGCGCGTGCACGATGGACCGGAGGGCGTTCAGGGTGCTGACACCGGCCTGCCACCCGCTGGCGGTCGCGACGCAGCCGACGGCGCGTCCGTGCAGGTAGGGCCGGTCATCCGGGCGGAGGTCCTCGACGTAGTCGAGCGCGTTCTTCACCAGACCGGACACGGTGCCGTGGTAGCCCGGCGACACCAGCACCACCCCGTCGGCGTCCCGCAGCTCGGCCACCAGCCGTTCCGCGCGTTCGGTGCGCTCGCTGATCGCCGGGTCGTAGAAGGGGAGGAGGAGATCCGAACCGGTCAGGATGGAGGTTTTCGCGCCGCGCTCGGCCACGCCGGCCAGCACGGTCCTCAGCACCCGCTCGGACTGGGAGTCGTCGCGTATCGAACCGCCCAGGCCCACCACCGTGATCGTCATGATTCCCCATCCTGCCATCCACGTCGGCTCCTGTGACCCGCCGAAACGGCTGTTCCCACACCGTGCGACCCGACGGGGTCCCGAGCCTATGACCTCTACTTGGGTCGAGGTCAAGACACCTCCCAGCCGGGGCGGGGGGACGCGGGACGGGGCGAGCCGGACGCTGGTCAGCTGGTGATCCGAGCGGCCACCCGGCCTACGATCCGCTCGGCCTCGGACGCGTGGTCCGGCCCGAGAACGGCGAGGACGTCCTCCCGGAGCAGGTCGAGGAAGGACCGCCGCAGGCTCGCCGTGATCCCCGCTCCCGGGGTGCTGGCCTGGCTCGAGGCCGGCTGGGGTTCGCCGGCACCCGTCGCAGGGCTCGCCCGGTGGAGCAGCGCGTACAGGCTCGCGGTCATCATGTTCACCGGCAGGACGGCCGGGGACTCCTCCGCGGTGGTGACACCGACCGGCACGGCCGCCGTGTTGGCGGCGGCGAGGCCCGCGTACTTGCTGGCCTCGGACAGCATCTGCCAGGCCGGCGCACCTCGGCCGGTGCCGTGGAAGTTGATGAAGGCGTTCCACACCGCGCGGGCGATCTCCTCGGCGGTGGGCGGGGGTACGGCGGTCATCGGTCACGCTCCCAGGTGGCCGGCCACCGTGTCCCGGAAGGCCCGCATGTCGCCGGGCCAGTGGGCCGGGTCGTTCTTCCGGCCCGGAGCCCACTCCTTGTGGGCGATGGTGCGTTCCACTCCAAGGCCGAGATGGGCGAGCAGGGCGGCCACACCCCGCGGGTAGGCCTCCAGTTGCTCCTCCGTCCAGTCCCGCCGGGTACCCACCGACTCGGCCTCGACGCCGAGCAGGTGCTCGTTCCCGGTGTCGACGGGGACATCGCGCCAGGGGCCTCCCCGGCCGGCGTGGTAGGCGAGTCCGGCCGCGATCACCATCCACGTGCCGTCACGCGCCAGCCCGAGCTGGGCCAGCGGCCCGGCGAGGGCGGAGGTCCCGTCGCGGACCACCGCGAGCGACGGGTAGTTCCCCTCCGCCGGCCCGGCCGTGTGGTGCAGCATCACGCCCCGGATCTCCCCGAGACCGCCGTGCCCGCGTTCCTTCCAGCCGGCTTCCTCGTGGACCCGCAGCCCCTTCTCCCGCAGGACCTCGGCCAGCCAGGTCGCGTGCGCCATCGTCGCTCGCCCCCTTCATGCCACCGAACAACCCATCACGTCGAATGATGGTGAATTTCACACCAGTCGATCGTGCCGCCATCCAGCCCACACGGGTACCGCCAAGAAGGGGGAGGACGTGACGCGAGCGAGTGATCTCCGGCGGAGTGCGTCGCGGTGCGGAGGCGGAACAGGAGTGGCACCGGGACGAGCCGGCCTCGACCCTCGGACATGCCACGGCCCGGCCAGCCGCGGTGGGCTGGCCGGGCCGGAGGGCGCGGCAGGGGCGACAGCCGCCCCCGGTCGGCGCGTCAGCTGTCGAAGGACTCGGCGACCTTGTCGCCCAGGCCCTTGTCGACGTTGCGCCAGTACTGGAGCGCGCGCTCCAGGATCGGCTTGGACACCCCGTTGCTCAGGTGCCCCACGATGTTGCCGACCAGCCGAGCGCGCTGGTCGTCGTCGAGGACCTCCCGGACCAGCGTCCCCGGCTGACCGAAGTCGTCGTCCTCGGAGTGCAGCTGGTAGGCCGAGCGGACGATCTCGTCGCGCACACCGAAGCCGGCTGCCGCCTCGCCCGCCACCGCGGCGTTGGCGTGCGCGCCGCCGAACGAGTTGGGCGCGTAGACCGGGTCGCCCGGGTTGGAGTACCGCATCGCGCCGTCCTTGGAGTAGCTGTTGACGGGCGACTTGGACTGGTTCACCGGCAGCTGTGCGTAGTTCGCGCCAATCCGGTACCGGTGGGCGTCCGGGTAGGAGAACATCCGCCCGAGCAGCATCTTGTCCGGGGACGGACCGATGCCCGGCACCATGTTCGTCGGCTCGAACGCGGCCTGCTCGATCTGCGCGAAGTAGTTGTCCGGGTTGCGGTCGAGGACCATCCGACCGACCTTGATCAGCGGGTAGTCGCCGTGCGGCCACACCTTGGTCAGGTCGAACGGGTTGAAGCGGTAGTCGGCCGCGTCCTCGTAGGGCATGACCTGCACGTACAGCGTCCAGGACGGGTGGTCGCCCGCCTTGATGCTGTTGTAGAGGTCGCGGATGTGGTAGTCGGCGTCCTGGCCGGCGAGCTGGTCGGCCTCGCTCTGGGTCAGGTACTCGATGCCCTGGTCGGTCTTGAAGTGGTACTTGATCCAGAACTTCTCGCCGCCCGCGTTCTCCCAGAGGAAGGTGTGCGAGCCGTAGCCGTTCTGGTGCCGCCACGTCCGGGGCAGACCCCGGTCACCCATCAGCCAGGTCACCTGGTGGGCCGACTCCGGCTGGAGGGTCCAGAAGTCCCACTGCATGTCGTGATCACGCAGGTGGTTGTCCGCGCGGCGCTTCTGCGACCGGATGAAGTCGGGGAACTTGATGGGGTCCCTGATGAAGAAGATGGGCGTGTTGTTCCCGACGATGTCGTAGTTGCCCTCGGAGGTGTAGAACTTGATCGCGAACCCCCGGGGGTCCCGCCACGTGTCCGGCGAGCCGAGCTCCCCGGCGACCGTGGAGAACCGGACCAGGCTCTCGGTCCGCGTTCCCGGCTGGAAGACGGCGGCCTTCGTGTACTGGCTGACGTCCTCGGTGACCTCGAAGAACCCGAAGGCGCCCCCGCCCTTGGCGTGCACCACCCGCTCGGGCACCCGCTCGCGGTTGAACTGAGCGTTCTTCTCGATCAGGTAGTGATCCTGCAACAGGATCGGCCCGTTCGGGCCCGCGGTCAGCGAGTGGTCATCACTCGCCACCGGGATCCCGACGTTGTTCGTGGTGTAGCGCGCCTCGGCCACGCCGTCCTCCTCGTCGTTCCGTCCGTGGTGGGAACTACCCGTTCTCAACCCGCGCACTCGGCGCACAGGCCCCAGAACACGACCTCCGCCTCGTCCACCGTGAAACCGGCGACGTCCGACGGGTGCAGGCAGGGCGCCGCGCCGCGAACGCAGTCGACATCGGTGGTACGTCCGCACCGCCGACAGACCAGATGGTGGTGGTTGTCCCCGGTCCGTGTCTCGAACCGCGCCGGATGTCCGGCCGGCTCGATCCGGCGAAGCAACCCGGCCGAGGTGCAGGCGTGCAGCACGTCGTAGACGGCCTGCGTGGAGACCGTCCCCAAGCGCGCACGCACCGCGACCGCCACCTGGTCGGCCGTCTGGTGCGGATTGTTCGCGAGCCATTCGAGCGCCGCCAGTCGTGGGGCGGTCACTCGCAGCCCAGCGGCCCGCAGGGCGTCCCGAGCGTCCGGGACGGCCTGCGGGGCCGGTGACAGGGCGTGGGCGTCGTTCATGGTGTCCCCAGTTCAGCACCTAATCTGGAATCAGTCAAGTAACCGATGTGGTCAACTCTGGCTGTCCGTCGCGGAAACGGAACGCACACTGTCCCTGACCAGCCGTCGACGGCGGTAGCCCGCGGTGCCCCACACCACGCCCGCCCGTCCGCGCTGCCCGGCCCACCACCGGCTGGCGCCCCGGTGCGCACCACGCCCGGACCCGTGTACTCCGGCGGAAGCGTGAGGTCCACGAGCGCCGACCGGAGCCGGCGGCCGGCCGCGCCCACTCCCCGGCCTGGTCCGGCGCGGCCCGCCGAGGCCACGACAACGGGGCTCCTCCCCCGGCCGGGCACGCACCACCGGCCCCGCCCGGTGCCCGCCACGACGAGGTGGCCGATCTCAGGGCGCGAGGGTGTCCGCCGTCACCTGCTCCCCGGCGAGCTCATCCCGCTGCACGACCACACCGGAGGCAAGCAGAGCCGCGGTGTTCGCGACTCCCCACTCGAGGAGCACCTCCTCGCTGTGCTCGCCGCGCAGCGCGGGACGGCCGGGCAGGGCGGCGGGGGTTCCCGTGAAACGAGGGGCGGGGGCCGGCTGGGAGACCCCCTCCACGGTGACGAAGGTGCCTCGCGCGGCGAGCTGCTGGTGGCCGGCAGCCTCCTGCAACGACAGCACCGGGGCCACGCAGGCGTCGCTGTCGGCGAAGACGGACGCCCACTCGTCCCTCGTCCTGGTCCGGAACGCGTCCGCCAGCGTCTCCCGCAGCTCGGCCCAGCGACCCGGCTCACGCCCACCCTCCTCGGCGGGAACACCCAGCAGCCGGAGGAACTCCGCGTAGAACTTCGGCTCCAACGCACCCACCGCCAGGTAGCCGCCGTCCGACGCCTCGTAGACCTCGTAGTAGGGGGCACCGGAGTCGAGCAGGTTCGTCCCCCGCTCGTCACGCCACCGCCCCGCCGCGAGCATCGCGTGGACGAAGGTGGCCAGGTGCGTGGTCCCGTCGACGATGGCGGCGTCGACCACCTGCCCCTCGCCCCCTCGGGCGACGCGCAGCAACGCGGCGAGCACGCCCACGGCCAGGTACATCCCCCCGCCGCCGAAGTCGCCGAGCAGGTTCAGCGGGATGCTCGGCGCGGCCCCGGCTCGCCCGATGGAGTGCAGCACCCCGGTGACGGCGATGTAGCCGATGTCGTGGCCCGCGGTGTGCGCGAGGGGTCCGTCCTGCCCCCACCCGGTCATCCGCCCGTACACCAGGGCCGGGTTCCTCGCCGCGCAGTCGGCGGGCCCGACCCCCAGCCGCTCGGCGACTCCGGGCCGGAACCCCTCGATCAGCACGTCGGCGCTGGCCGCGAGGTCGCGGACCGCCGCCGCGCCGCGTGGGTCCTTCAGGTCGACGGCCACCGAACGCTTGCCGCGCCCCAGCAGGTCGTGCCGACCGGCGTCGATGAGGTGGGCGCCGTCGGGCCGGTCCACCCGGACGACCTCGGCTCCCAGGTCGGCGAGCAACATGCCGCAGAACGGCGCGGGGCCGATGCCCGCCAGCTCCACCACCCGGACGCCGGCCAGCGGACCGCTGCCCGTCGAGCGCCCACCGCCCTCCGGGACCGCCTTCCCGAGGTCCTCGCGTCCTTCCCGTCCGAAGTTGCTCTCCCCGACCACAGTGCTCTCCCGTCTCTCGCCCCGCGCGATGCGTTAAACACAACGGCGCTTCGTCAACCCGGCTTTTCGGCGATTCTCCGCGCGACCGGGTGAAATGCGTCGAGTGAACGGCGACAAGCGACGAGCGGCCCGCCGGTGTCGACGAGCCGCTCATCTGAACGGGTGCTACGTCAGGTCAGGACGTGGCGACCTTCTCCGCGATCTCGTAGGTGTTGAGGGCGGCGCCCTTGCGGAGGTTGTCCCCGCACACGAAGAAGTCGAGGGTGTTCGGGAAGTCCAACGCCTGGCGGATGCGACCGACGTAGGTCGGGTCACCGCCGACCACCGCCGCCGGGGTCGGGAAGACCCCCTGCTCCGGGTCGTCCAGGAGCACGACGGACTCCTGGCGGGCGAAGACCTCGCGCGCGGCCGCCACCGTCACCTGCCGCCCGAACGTGGCGTGCACCGCGAGGGAGTGCGTGGTGACGACCGGAACCCGCACGCAGGTCGCGGACACCTTCAGGCCCGGGATCCCGAGGATCTTGCGGGACTCGTTGCGCACCTTCAACTCCTCGGAGGCCCAGCCGTCCTCCTTCAGGGAGCCAGCCCAGGGCACGACGTTCAGCGCCAGCGGGGCGGGGAACGGCGACTCCGAGGGCAGCCCCGCGGCCGCCAGGGCCTCCGCCACGTCACCCGACCGGTTGCCGACGTCCTTGCCCGCCACGGCGGCGACCTCGGCGTGGAGCCGGTCGACGCCCGCCTGGCCGGCACCGGACGCCGCCTGGTACGACGCCACCACGAGCTCGGTCAGCCCGAACTCGTGGTGCAGCGCGCCGAGGGCCGCCATCATCGACAGCGTCGTGCAGTTGGGGTTGGCGATGATCCCCTTGGGCCGCCGGTGCACCTGCTCCGCGTTCACCTCCGGCACCACGAGGGGGACCTCCGGGTCGAGCCGGAAGGCGCCGGAGTTGTCCACCACCACGGCTCCTCGGGCGGCCGCGACCGGGGCCCACTCGGCGGAGACCTCGTCGGGAACGTCGAAGCAGGCCACGTCGACGCCGTCGAACGCCTCCGGGGTCAGTTCGACCACCGTCAGTTCGGTGCCGCGCACGGCGATCCGCTTGCCCGCCGACCGCGCGGAGGCGATCAGGCGGATCTCACCCCAGGGCACGGTCTCCCTGGCGTTGAGGATGTCGATCATCACGCTGCCCACGGCGCCGGTGGCACCGACGACGGCGATCGTCGGGCGGGTCCGGCCGGTGGTGTCGTCCATGTTCTGGTTCTTCCTCTCGACTTCTGGTCGGTCCGCCGTCAGCGTCCGGTTCCCGCGTAGACCACGGCTTCCTCATCGCCCCCGAGCCCGAAGGCGTCGTGGATGGCGCGCACCGCCACGTCGAGGTCGTCGTCCCGGATCAGCACCGAGATCCGGATCTCCGAGGTGTTGATGATCTCGATGTTCACGCCGGCCGTGGCCAACGCCTCGCAGAAGGAGGCCGTGACGCCGGGGTGCGAACGCATTCCCGCGCCCACCAGCGAGACCTTGCCGACGTGGTCGTCGTAGAGGACCTGGTCGAAGCCCACCTCGTCCCTGATCCGCTCCAGCTCCGACACCGCGGTCGGTCCGTTGGTCTTGGACAGGGTGAAGGTGATGTCGGTGCGGCCGGACACCGTGCCGGACACGTTCTGCAGCACCATGTCGATGTCGATCTCGGCGTCGGCGACGACCCGGAAGATCCGCCCGGCGACACCGGGGTTGTCCGGCACGCCGGTCACCGTCACCTTCGCCTCGGAACGGTCGTGCGCGACTCCGGTGATCATGGCTTGTTCCACGGAAAGGTCCTCCACTGACCCGGTGACGATGGTTCCCGGCTTCTTGCTGTACGACGAGCGGACGTGGACCGGGACCCCGTACCGGCGGGCGTACTCGACACACCGCAGCATGAGCACCTTCGCCCCGGACGCGGCCAGTTCGAGCATCTCCTCGTAGGGGACCATGCTCAGGTGCCGGGCGTCGGGGACGATCCGGGGGTCCGCGCTGTACACGCCGTCCACGTCGGTGTAGATCTCGCAGACGTCGGCCTTGAGGGCCGCGGCGAGGGCCACCGCCGTGGTGTCCGACCCGCCACGACCGAGGGTGGTGATGTCCCTGGTGTCCTGGGCCACCCCCTGAAAGCCGGCGACCAGGACGATGTAGCCCTCGTCGAGCGCCTGGCGAACCCGGCCCGGGGTGACGTCGATGATCCGCGCCTTCTGGTGGGCGCCGGTGGTGATCACCCCGGCCTGGGACCCGGAGAACGAGAGCGCCTCGGCACCCAGTGAGTGGATCGCCATCGCGACCAGGGCGTTGGACATCCGCTCACCCGCGGTCAGCAGCATGTCGAGTTCACGTTCCGGCGGCGAGGGCGAGACCTGCTTGGCGAGGTCGAGCAGCTCGTCGGTCGTGTCACCCATCGCGGAGCACACGACGACGACGTCGTTTCCCGCCTTGCGGGTCTCGACGATGCGCTCGGCGACCCGTTTGATGCGGTCCGCGCTCTGCACGGAGGAACCGCCGTACTTCTGGACGACGAGCGCCACGTGTCCAAACCTCCTCAGGTCAGTCCGTCTGGCAGTGCGGGACGGCCCGACCCGAAGCAGCTCGGCAGCAGTTGGACAGCCCCGCCGCCAAGTCAGCGTACAGAGAACTAACGCCGGACCCGAGTACCAATGGCCCGAAGTAGCCTGGGCGACCGAGTTGACGAGTGGTGCGGAGGAGCGCGTTGCGCGTAGATGCGGAGGCCCGGTCGGCCCGCGCGGACACACCCCGGGAAGACGACCCTGACCAGGGTGGGGATGTCGGTTCGACGGGTCGCCGGTGGCGGCCCCCGACGGGCTGGACGCGGCACCCGGCGGTCCAGCTGTTGGCACCCGGTGTGGTCTACCTCGCACTTGTGCGGATCGGGCTGCTCGTGCTGGGTTGGATGGCCGACGCGAACGACGTGTCGACCACCGACGCCCGCACGGTGTGGGACGGGCAGTGGTTCCTCGCCATCGCCGAGCACGGCTACGCGGGGGTGCCGCCGACCCTGGTCGACGCCTTCGGGAACCGCTCGGACGAGACGCCGCTGGCGTTCTTCCCCGGCTACCCGGTGCTGGTGCGATGGGTGGCCGAGCTGCCGGGCGCGGGCCTGGTCGGCGCCGCGTTCGCGGTGAGCACCGTCTCGGGTGTCGCCTGCGCCTACGCCCTGGCACGGCTGGGCGAGCACGTCGGTGGTTCCCGCCGGGCGGGGCTGCTGACGGTGGCGCTGTTCGCCGCCTCACCGATGGCGGTGGTCCTCTCCATGGCCTACTCCGAGGCCCTGTTCTGCGCGCTGGCCGCCTGGGCGCTGGTCGGGGTCGTCGAACGGCGCTGGGTGGTCGCCGGGCTGTGCGCCGCCGTCGCGGGCCTGGTGCGCCCCACGGCCGGGGCGCTGGTGCTG
Source organism: Actinoalloteichus spitiensis RMV-1378 (assembly GCF_000239155.1). Lineage (GTDB taxonomy): Bacteria > Actinomycetota > Actinomycetes > Mycobacteriales > Pseudonocardiaceae > Actinoalloteichus_B > Actinoalloteichus_B spitiensis. The sequence continues at coordinate 3,962 of NZ_AGVX02000466.1, read as the reverse complement.
GCCGTCGGTCTCGCGGCGCTGGTGGCGGTCCTCTCCCGGCGCGACGGGTGGCGGCCCTGGGTGGCTGGTCTGCTCGCTCCGCTGGGCCTGCTCGCCTACCTGGGTTGGGTGGCCGCGAGCACCGGCTCGCTCACGGGGTGGTTCGACCTCCAGGAGCGGGGCTGGGACTCCCGCTTCGACGGTGGAGCGGCGACCCTCCAGTTCACCGCCGACGTGCTGGCCTCGGCTCCCTCGGTGCTGGAGGTCGCCACGGTGGCGATCCTGGTGGGAGCGGTGGTGCTGCTGCTCGTCGGTGTCCGCACGGGTGTCTCCTGGCCGCTCATGGTGTACGCGGCGGGCGTGCTGATGATGGACGTCGGGTCCAACGGCTTGATGAACTCGAAGGCACGTCTGCTGTTGCCCGCCTTCACCCTCCTGCTGCCCGCCGCCGTCGCGCTGTCCCGCCGCCGTCCCGGGACGGTGGCCTCGGTCCTGTGCGGCGTCGTCGTCACGGGATCGTGGTTCGGGGCGTACGCGCTGACCGCCTGGCCCTACGCGATCTGACACGGTGCGGGAGCCGAAGCACCCAGCACGGGGACTGCCCTGGTACCCCGCCCCTCGGTAGGGTGGCGCCGGAGCCCGAGGCCCGGAGGTGCCGTGTGACGGAGACCGAAGCACCCGACGAGCGGCGGGGCCGGTGGGCCGAGACCAGTGTCCCCGTGCACCCGCTGATCGCCGACCGCTGGAGCCCCCGTTCGCTGGACCCGACGGCGACCGTGGGCGAGGAGGCGCTGCGCGCCCTGTTCGAGGCGGCCCGGTGGGCGCCGTCGTGGGGGAACACCCAACCGGCCCGCTACCTGCTCGGCCGGCGGGGCGACGACACGTTCGACCGCATCCTGCGGACCCTGAACCGGGGCAACCGGGGGTGGGCCCAGTCGGCGGGAGCGCTCGTCGTCGGCGTCGCGACCGTGTTGGACGGAACCGGCCAACCACTGCCGTACGCGGAGTACGGCCTCGGGCTGGCGACCCAGAACCTGGTCCTGCAGGCGGTCGCGGAGGGCCTGGTCGCCCACCAGATGGCGGGTTTCGACAGCGACGCGATCGCCGAGCTGTTCGACATCCCCGACAGCCACGAGGCCCGGGTGGTCATCGCCGTGGGCCACCTGGCCGCCCCGGGGACTGGTGACCCGGGGACGAGGGAGCGGGACGCGCGACCGCGTGTCCGCCGAGACCTGTCCGAACTGGTCTTCCACGGTGACTGGGCGCATCCGGCGTACCCGGAAGCCGACTGACCCCAACCGCGCGCCGGCCCGCGCCGGCTCCGGCGGCTCCGGCGGCTCCGGCGGCTCAGCCGAAGATCTTGGCGGCGACACCCATCACGAGCACCCAGAACGCGGCGGCGAGCCCGTAGTCGGCCAGCAGCTGGAGGGTGGGGTTCCCCGCGTCGACGAGGCCGGGGAAGAACAGCGAGAGGAAGTCGGCCGCGTCGGCGACCGTGGAGACCAACTCCTGGTTCTCCCCCCAGCCGAACAGGGTGAAGACGATGTGCCCGACCAGGATGGCGGCCAACGCGAAGCCGACGAGGTTGATCAGTGTCGCCACGGTCGAGGGACCGTGCTGTCTCCGTGCCGCCATGCCCACGAGTGTGCCGGGTGGCGGGCGGGGAGGGAAGGTCCACGTCCGGCCCTCCGCCTCCTCACCGGTACCGGCCGAGTTCGGCGCACCCCGCTCGGCTGCGGGGGCGGGTCTCACCGCCCGGGCTACGAGCGGAACGGCTGGCGGGCCGAGCGGGCGGATGGACGGCACCGGCGGCCGCACCAGGACCGGGGACGGCCGAGCGGTCGCCGCACCCGCGACATCCCGGGTGTGCTCCACCACGTGGTCACCGGGGCGGGAGGGCCCACCGGCACCCTGGATGCGTGGTGGGCGACGTGGCGGAACACCGGGTGGGCCGTCTCCCCTGGTCACCGGGGTGAACGCCCAGACTGTGGACGGGCGGCTTCCGGTCGGGCCCCGGTCGGGGTTAGGCTCGGCCCGTGGCTCGTGGCCTGCTGCTTCTCCGCCGCGACGGGGTCTGACCAGACCGGCTCCCCGGCGCGGAGGTTTGCCGACGCCGGTCGTCGCACACAGCACAGGCAGCAGAGGAGACCACGTGAGCATCCCCAGTTCCGACGCGCTGACCGCAGCCGCCAGCAGGCTCCGGACCCCGTCCCGGCCGGCACCCGCCGGACAGCCGCACTGGAACCGCCAGCTCGGAAGCGCCATGCCCTTCCACCGGTACCGGCCCTTCGCCGAGCAGGTCGAGCCGATCTCCCTGCCCGACAGGACCTGGCCGGACCGGACGATCAGCGAGGCACCGCTGTGGTGCGCGGTCGACCTGAGGGACGGCAACCAGGCACTGGTCGACCCGATGTCCCCTGCCAGGAAGCGTCGGATGTTCGACCTCCTGGTGCGCATGGGGTTCAAGGAGATCGAGGTCGGGTTCCCGGCCGCCAGTCAGACGGACTTCGACTTCGTCAGGGAGATCATCGAGGACGAGGCGGTTCCCGAGGACGTCAGCATCCAGGTGCTGACCCAGGCTCGTCCCGAGCTCATCGAACGCACCTTCGAGGCCGTGGCCGGCGCGTCGAAGGTGATCATGCACCTCTACAACTCGACGTCCATCCTGCAACGCGAGGTGGTGTTCCGGAAGGACCGCGCCGGCATCAAGAAGATCGCCACGGATGGAGCGGAGACCGTGCTGGCCGTGTCCAGGAAGTACCCGGACACGGAGTTCCGCTTCCAGTACTCGCCCGAGTCCTACACCGGCACCGAGCTCTCCTACGCCGTGGAGGTCTGCGACGCGGTCACCGAGATCTGGAACGCCACTCCCGAGAACCCGGTCATCATCAACCTGCCGGCCACGGTGGAGATGGCCACCCCGAACGTCTACGCGGACTCCATCGAGTGGATGCACCGGAACCTGGCCCGCCGGGACTCGATCGTGCTCTCACTGCACCCCCACAACGACCGGGGAACCGGGGTCGCGGCCGCCGAGCTGGGTTACCAGGCCGGCGCGGACCGGATCGAGGGTTGCCTGTTCGGCAACGGTGAGCGCACCGGGAACGTCTGCCTGGTCACGCTGGCCATGAACCTCTTCAGCCAGGGCGTGGACCCCCAACTCGACCTCTCCGACATCGACGAGGTCCGGCGGACGGTGGAGTACTGCAACCAGCTCGCGGTCCCCGAACGGCACCCCTACGGCGGCGACCTGGTGTACACCGCGTTCTCGGGCAGCCACCAGGACGCCATCAACAAGGGGTTCGACGCGCTGCGCGCGGAGGCCGCCGGGGCCGGTGTCGAGGTCGACCAGTACCGGTGGGCGGTCCCCTACCTGCCCATCGATCCCAAGGACGTCGGCAGGAGCTACGAGGCGGTCATCCGGGTCAACTCCCAGTCCGGCAAGGGCGGAGTCGCCTACGTGATGAAGACCGAACACCAGCTCGACCTGCCGCGGCGGCTCCAGATGGAGTTCTCCAAGCTCGTCCAGCGGGTCACCGACTCGGAGGGCGGCGAGGTCGACCCGAAGGCCATGTGGGACGTCTTCGCGACCGAGTACCTGGACGCGGTGACGCCGCTCCGGCTCGGGGGGTACCAGGTCCAGGGCGGCGGGACGAGCAAGATCGTCGCGGACGTGGTGGTCGAGGGCGAGGAGCAGCAGATCACCGGCGCCGGCAACGGGCCGATCTCCGCCTTCGTGGACGCGCTGGCCACGGTCGGCTACGACGTCCGGGTGCTGGAGTACGTCGAACACTCGTTGTCCGCCGGCGACGACGCGAAGGCCGCCTCCTACGTGGAGTGCGCGGTGAACGACCGGGTCCTCTGGGGAGTCGGGGTGGACACCTCCACCGTGGCGTCGGCGCTGCGGGCGGTCGTCTCCGCGGTCAACAGGGCCAACCGCTGACGGACGCGGGGTGGCCGGCCGGGCACCGGCCGGCCACCCC
>NZ_AGVX02000467.1 GCF_000239155.1 Actinoalloteichus spitiensis RMV-1378 | reverse complement strand
GCTGCCCGCCGCGCCGCTGGCCGCCGACGGCTCGGTGCTGCCACCGCGCGCGCTGCGCCCGACGGTGCCGCACGAACTGTCCAATGTCGCCGTCAAGGCGCTCGCCGGCCCGGAGAGCGTGATCAACACCGGCAACATCCGGACCGCCGCCGCCCTCCTGCCCGTGCTGGAACGGGCGGCGGACGCCGGCAGCCCGACCCAGAACCTGATGCGGGAGACCCCGGCGCGCGGGAACACCGACTCCCTGTGGCGCACCCAGGACATCCCGAAGGACAAGGCCAGCAAGCGGAAACTGCGGATCGGCGTGGCCGTGCTCGCCGCGGCGACGCTGATCGTGGTCGGCTGGCTCGGCTTCCAGGTGGTCTCCTTCTTCAGCGGTGACGGCGGATCGGGGGCCCGACCCCAGTTCGACGTGGGAGCCCCCAGCTCGAACAGCGCGGATCAGCAGGGGGCCGAGCCAGAGCCGGAGCTCGCCGCTGGCCCGGTCGACGCGGTCAGCGCCACCGAATGGCAGCCGGCGGGCCAGCAACTGGACTCGCCGGACCGGGCCGCGAACGTGCTCGACGGCGACCCAGCAACGGAGTGGAAGACCGCCGAGTACAACGCGCCGTTCGACGCCGCCAACGCGCTCAAGCCGGGCGTGGGCCTCATCCTGTCCCTGGACCAGGTCACCCAGCTCACCTCCGTGACCATCGACTCCCCGTCGGCCGGCGGGCGGGTCGAGGTGCGCACGGTCGCCTCCGCCAGCCCGGGCAGCCCGGAGGACGGCGAGTTGCTGGCCGTCGCGGAGCTGACCGACGGGGCCACCACTGTGGAGTTCGACGAGGCCAGCCAACCCACCCAGCACGTCCTGCTCTGGGTCACCGGCATCGTGCCCCTGGACAACGGGCGCCACCAGACGGCGATCCGCGACGTCTCCCTGGAGGGGCTGCTGCCGCAGTGATGGCCGGTGGGGCGGCCCGTCGTGGTGCCGCCCCGCGCGGGCCGGGCGGGTCATCTGGTCGATGCTCTCCGTGGACATCACCCGTCGCGTACGTCAGACGGTTGAAATTCACTCGAACAGCGGGTTTAGGTTTCGTTCAGACAGCAGCGGGAAACAGACTGTGGTCTCGGTTTCCGACACGTGGTACCGCTATTCTCGGCGTGTGACAGCCCCAGCCAGTTCGGATGCCGACCTCATCGCGGCTCACGCTCATGGGGATCCTCACGCCTTCAGCGAGTTGGTCCGACGCCACCGGGACCGGCTCTGGGCGGTCGCGTTACGGACGATGCGCGACCCAGAGGAAGCCGCGGACGCACTCCAGGACGCACTGATCTCCGCCTTTCGGGCGGCGTCGTCCTTCCGCGCCGAGTCCCGGGTGACAACCTGGTTACATCGGATCGTGGTGAACGCGTGCCTGGACCGGATCAGACGAAAACAAAGCCGTCCCACCGTCCCGCTCCCAGACACCGGCCCGGGGGAGCCCGCGAGCCCTCGGGACGCCATCGCGGAGCAGGACACCCGCCTGGCGGTGCAGGACGCGCTCGCCGCGCTGCCGGAGGAGCAACGCGCCGCGATCGTGCTGGTGGACGTGGAGGGGTACTCGGTGGCGGACACCGCCAGACTGCTCGGAGTCGCCGAGGGAACCGTGAAGAGCCGCTGCGCCAGAGGCCGGGCCCGGCTGGCGAAACTTCTGGGGCACCTCAGGAACCACGGTGCAGTTGCGAACGTCCCATCTGACGCTGTTGGTGACCGCCAACGTCGCGACCGGGAGGGACGATGACCCGCAATGAGTGGGAAGGGCATGAGCTCGACCCGGCGAGCAGGTCCCGACCCGACGCGCCGGGCGATCCCGGCCTGTCCCTCGACGTGCTGGCCGACCTGCACGGTGACGTGCTGGACGCGGAGACGGCCAGGGACCTCACCGCGAGGCTGGCCAACGACGCCGAGGCGAAGGCCGTGCTGGACGCGTTGGACGCTGTACACGCGGACCTGGCGGCCTTCGGCTCGGAACTGTCCGCCGCCAGCACCACGATGCCCCCCGAGGTCGTC
>NZ_AGVX02000468.1 GCF_000239155.1 Actinoalloteichus spitiensis RMV-1378 | reverse complement strand
GGTGGGGGCCGAGGTGGGGAACGCTCGGCCGTCGCGGCCGCTCACGGGCCGGCCGGCGGGGGTCGGCGCGGGGTCGGCGTCGCCGGGGTGGAGGGGCTCCCGCCCGGGTGGCCGCCGGGGTCGCTGGCTGGGCCGGTTCAGGGCGGCGGCGAGCACGGCAGTGCTCTGACCAGTCGAGACGTCGTGCGCCGTCTGGCGGGGTCTCCTGTCCCGTTCACCTGGTGGTCCCCCTCTCGGTCCTGGTGGTGATCCGGTGTCCGGCGGCGGGTGCGGGACACCGCGGCGCCGCGCCGCCGGGGGGCGGATCGCCCTCCCCGAGTCAAGATCATCTCATTTGGTGTTCGAGCCGCCGTCCGGCGGGATCCCCTTCGGACAAGATCCGTACCCTGGGTAACGACCGTCCCGGGGCGGGCGGTACGTTGTGCCGCCACGCCAGTTTGTTGGCGGTGTCCGGGCCAAATCGCCTGGATATGCCGTACCCGTGTTGTGCCGCGTCACGCGCGGTCGGTACGGTCGCGGCACCGATTCAGAGGAACCCACACCACGGAGGAGATCGTGGCCCTTCCCCAGCTGACCGAGGAGCAGCGGGCCGCAGCGTTGGAGAAAGCGGCTGCTGCCCGCCGTGCCCGGGCGGAGCTCAAGGAGCGCCTCAAGCGCGGTGGCACCAACCTGAAGGAGGTGCTGCTCGCCGCGGACAAGGACGAGGTCCTGGGCAAGATGAAGGTGTCCGCCCTGCTGGAAGCCCTGCCCGGTGTCGGCAAGGTCCGGGCGCAGCAGATCATGGAACGCTTGGAAATCGCCCCCAGCCGTCGTCTGCGCGGACTGGGCGACCGTCAGCGCAAGGCGCTGCTCGCCGAGTTCAGCGGAGAGTGAGAAGTCCTGATCAGAGGGGTCGGCTGGTCGTCCTGGCCGGCCCCTCGGGCGTAGGCAAGAGCAGTGTGGTCGGCAGGCTCCGCGAGCTGCTGCCCGACCTGTGGTTCAGCGTCTCGGCCACCACCCGCCAGCCCAGGCCGGGCGAGGTGGACGGCCGCGACTACCACTTCGTCAGCCCCGACAGGTTCGACGAGATGATCGAGCGCGGCGAGCTGCTCGAGTGGGCCGACATCCACGGCGGTACCCACCGCTCCGGCACTCCCCGGCAGCCGGTCGAGGACCGGGTGGCCAGCGGTCGGCCGGCCCTCGTGGAACTCGACCTCCAGGGCGCCAGGAACGTGCGCACGGTGCTTCCCGAGGCCCTGTTGGTCTTCGTCGCGCCGCCCAGCTGGGAGGTCCTGGTGGAACGGCTCGTGGGCCGGGGCACCGAGAGCCCGGAGGTCGTGGAGCGCCGCCTGGCGACGGCCCGGGGTGAACTCGCGGCCCGCTCCGAGTTCGACGTGGTCGTGGTGAACGAGGACGTGAACAGCGCCGCCGAGCGGTTGCTAGCCTTGTTGACCGGGCCTGACCCGAGAGCAGGACACCGGGACACGGCGGACGCCTCGGACCACGGCCCCTGACAGGCGTCCGCGTACCGGCCGCACCGGGCCGGCAGGCCGCCGCGACCGTGGCGCCGGCCCGGACCACGCACGGCCGTCTAGAATCGGACCACACCGTCGACCGCAGGAGCGCACACGTGATCACCCCCACCGAACTGGGCACTCTCGGAGCCCCGTCGAGCACCACCCTGGAGGGCATCACCAACCCTCCGATCGACGACCTGCTCGGCCAGGTCAGCTCGAAGTACGCCCTGGTGATCTACTCCGCCAAGCGCGCGCGTCAGATCAACGACTACTACGCCCAGCTCGGTGAGGGCCTGCTGGAGTACGTCGGCCCGCTGGTGGAGCCCGGCCCCCGGGAGAAGCCCCTGTCGATCGCCCTGCGCGAGATCCACAGCGGCCTGCTCGAGCACACCGAAGGCGAGTGACCCCGAACCCGTCGGCCGCCCACGACATCGTTCTCGGTGTGGGCGGTGGTATCGCCGCGTACAAGGCCTGCGAGGTCTCCCGGCGGCTCACCGAGGCGGGCAACCGGGTCCGGATCGTGCCCACCGCCTCGGCCCTGCGGTTCGTGGGTCAGGCCACGTTCGAGGCGCTGTCGGGGCAGCCCGTCCGGTCCGACGTCTTCGCGGACGTGCCCGAGGTGCCGCACGTGCGGCTGGGCCGCCAGGCGGAGCTGGTGCTGGTGGCCCCCGCCACGGCGGACCTGATGGCCAGGGCCGCGCACGGTCTCGCGGACGACCTGTTGACCAACACCCTGCTGACCGCCCGGTGCCCGGTGCTGATGGCGCCCGCCATGCACACCGAGATGTGGGAACACCCGGCGACCCGGGACAACGTGGCCCTGCTCCGCCGCAGGGGAGTCGTGGTCATGGAACCCGCCTCCGGTCGGCTCACCGGCTCCGACACCGGCAAGGGGCGCCTGCCCGACCCCGAGGAGATCGTCGCGCTCGCGGAGCTGCTGCTCGACCGCGCGGACGCCCTGCCCCGGGACCTGGTCGGTCGCCGCGTGGTGGTCTCCGCCGGCGGCACCCGCGAGCCCCTCGACCCGGTGCGGTTCCTCGGCAACCGGTCCTCCGGCCGGCAGGGGTACGCCCTGGCCAGGGTCGCCGCGCAGCGGGGCGCCGAGGTCACCCTCGTGGCGGCGAACACCACCGACCTCCCGGTGCCCTCGGGGGTGCGCGTCGTGCGGGTGCGCACCGCCGCCGAGCTCCGCGAGGCCATGCACGCGGCGGCGCCCGACGCCGACATCCTGGTGATGACCGCCGCCGTCGCCGACTTCCGGCCCGAGTCGACCGCGCCGTCCAAGATCAAGAAGATTGAGGGGGACCCGGAGCCGGTTCGCCTCGTCCGCAATCCCGACATCCTCACCGAACTCGTCGAGCGGCGGCGGCCGGGCCAGCTGGTGGTCGGCTTCGCGGCGGAGACCGGTGACGGAACCGGGGACCCGCTGCACCACGGTCGGGCCAAGCTCGCCAGGAAGGGCGTCGACTTCCTGCTGGTCAACGTCGTCGGGGACGGGCTGGCGTTCGAGGTCCCGGTCAACTCCGGCTGGTTGCTGGGCGGCGACGGTTCCGAGCGGCGGATACCCGAGGGCAGCAAGCACCTGCTGGCGTCCACGATGTGGGACGCGGTGGCCGGTGCCACCGCCGGACGAGATCGCGGCGAGGGCTCAACGCTAGCCTGAATCCACGTGCGTTCCCGTGCCGGTTACGGACAGGATCAGCATGCGGCGCCTCGGACGGTCCGGGCAGGGAGAAAAGATGGGGAGTCACGTGAGCGAGCAAGGGCGCAGACTGTTCACCTCGGAGTCGGTGACCGAGGGACATCCGGACAAGATCTGCGATGCGATCAGCGACTCGGTGTTGGACGCCCTGCTCGCCAAGGACCCGCGGTCACGGGTCGCGGTGGAAACGCTGGTCACGACGGGCCAGGTCCACGTGGCGGGTGAGGTCACCACCGAGGCCTACGCCGACATCCCCACCATCGTCCGCGACGTCATCCTCGACATCGGGTACGACTCCTCCGCGAAGGGTTTCGACGGGAACTCCTGCGGGGTGAACGTCGCCATCGGCGCGCAGTCCCCCGACATCGCGCAGGGCGTGGACACCGCCTTCGAGTCCCGGGTCGGCGGGGCCGAGGACGAGGTCGACCGCCAGGGCGCCGGCGACCAGGGGTTGATGTTCGGCTTCGCCTGCACCGACACCCCCGAGCTGATGCCGCTGCCCATCGCCCTGGCCCACCGGCTGTCGCGCCGGCTAACCCGGGTCCGCAAGGACGGCGTGCTGCCCTACCTGCGGCCGGACGGCAAGACGCAGGTCACCATCGAGTACGCCGGCGACCAGCCGGTGCGGTTGGACACCGTCGTCGTCTCCTCGCAGCACGCCGCCGACATCGATCTGGAGCGGATGCTCGCCGTCGACATCCGCGAGCAGGTGATGGCCCCGGAGATCGCCGACATCGGCCTGGACACCAGCGACGTCCGGCTGCTGGTGAACCCGACCGGCCGCTTCGTGCTGGGCGGTCCGATGGGTGACGCCGGACTGACCGGCCGCAAGATCATCGTCGACACCTACGGCGGGATGGCCCGGCACGGTGGCGGCGCCTTCTCCGGCAAGGACCCGTCCAAGGTCGACCGCTCCGCCGCGTACGCGATGCGGTGGGTGGCCAAGAACGTCGTCGCCGCCGGGCTCGCCACCCGGGTCGAGGTGCAGGTCGCCTACGCCATCGGCAAGGCGGCCCCGGTGGGTCTGTTCGTCGAGACCTTCGGCACCGAGACGGTGGACCCGCTGAAGATCCAGGCGGCGATCAACGAGGTGTTCGACCTGCGGCCGGCCGCCATCATCCGCGACCTGAACCTGCTGCGTCCGATCTACGCGCCCACCGCCGCCTACGGGCACTTCGGGCGGGCCGACCTCGACCTGCCCTGGGAGAGCGTGGACCGGGTGGACGCCCTGCGCGCCAGCGCGGGCGCCTGACGAGGAACCAGGCTCGGGCTCCGGCCGGCGCCGCTCCGGTGGCGGCACCCCTCGGTCGGCGGGCCACCACCCGCCGACCCCGATCCCGGCCCCTGAGGGGAACGGCCCCGGTCAGTGCTCCCGGGGGTCGGAGGGACGCTCCTCCGGGGGCTGGAGGGCGTGGGCGGCCCGTTCGGACGGTGCGGGGGAGTCGTCCACCGGACCGGGGCCGCCGGTGTGCGCCTCCAGCCGCATCCGCTCGATCATGTGGGGGTAGTGCAGCTCGAAGGCGGGCCGTTCCGAGCGGATCCTGGGCAGCTCCAGGAAGTTGTGCCGGGGCGGCGGCGAGCTGGTCGCCCACTCCAGGGAGTTGCCGAAGCCCCAGGGGTCGTCCACCGTCACCGGTTGCCCGAACCGGTAGCTCTTCACCGCGTTCCACAGGAACGCCAGGGTCGAGGCACCCAGCAGGAACGAGAACACGGTGGACAGGGTGTTCAGCGTGGTGAACCCGTCGGTGGGCAGGTAGTCCGCGTAGCGGCGGGGCATGCCTTCCACCCCGAGCCAGTGCTGGACGAGGAAGGTGCCGTGGAAGCCGATGAAGGTCGTCCAGAAGTGCAGCTTGGCCAGCCGTTCGTCCAGCATCCGCCCGGTCATCTTGGGGAACCAGAAGTAGATGCCGGCGAAGACCGCGAACACGATGGTGCCGAACAGCACGTAGTGGAAGTGGGCCACCACGAAGTAGGTGTCCGAGACGTGGAAGTCGACGGGCGGTGAGGCGAGCAGCACCCCCGAGAGGCCACCGAGCAGGAAGGTCACCAGGAAGCCGACGCTGAAGAGCATCGGGGACTCGAAGGTCAGCTGACCCCGCCACATCGTTCCGATCCAGTTGAAGAACTTCACGCCGGTCGGCACGGCGATGAGGAACGAGGTGAAGGCGAAGAACGGCAGCAGCACCGCGCCGGTGGCGTACATGTGGTGGGCCCACACGGTGACCGAGAGCCCGGTGATCGCCAGGGTGGCGAAGACGAGGCCCTTGTAGCCGAAGAGCGGTTTCCGGCTGAACACCGGGATGACCTCGCTGACGATGCCGAAGAACGGCAGCGCCACGATGTAGACCTCGGGGTGGCCGAAGAACCAGAACAGGTGCTGCCACAGGATCGCGCCCCCGGTGGCGGGGTCGAAGACGTTGCCGCCGAGGTGGCGGTCCACCAGCATGCCGAACAGCGCCGCGGTGAGGATCGGGAACGCCATCAGGACCAGGACGCTGGTGAGCAGCATGTTCCAGGTGAAGATGGGCATCCGGAACATCGTCATCCCCGGGGCGCGCAGGCAGATGATGGTGGTGATCACGTTCATCGCCGCCAGGATCGTGCCAAGACCGGAGACGATCAGGCCGGTCACCCAGAGGTTCCCGCCCAGCCCGGGGGAGTGCTCGGCGTTGTGCAGCGGTGCGTAGGCGAACCAGCCGAAGTCGGCGGCGCCGCCGGGGGTGAGGAAGCCCGCGACCACGATCAGGCCGCCGAGCAGGAACAGCCAGTACGAGAAGGCGTTCAGCCGGGGGAAGGCGACGTCCGGGGCGCCGATCTGGAGCGGCATGACGTAGTTGGCGAAGCCGAAGGCGATGGGCGTCGCGAACAGCAACAGCATGATCGTGCCGTGCATGGTGAACAGCTGGTTGTACTGTTCGTTGGAGAGGAACTGGAGCCCCGGCCGGGCGAGTTCGGCGCGCATCAGCAGCGCCAGGACACCGCCGATCAGGAAGAACATCATCGCCGTGACCAGGTAGAGCAGCCCGATCCGTTTGTGGTCGGTGGTGCGCAGGTACACGGAGAAGGACGAACCCCTCGGCTTCGGCGGGTGGCTTACCTCAATGATCGTGGGCGTGGGCCGAGTCGCCGAGGTCGTCATCGCGCGTTGTCCACCTGTCTGTCCGGCGGGAGGTGTCACGTTCCGGGGCAGCGTAGAAGCGGCTATTCGGCAGGCAAAATCAATGTCGCTCGTCAGAGTTGTTTTTTGCTGGAGCGGGTGAACCGACTTGACGAATCTCGCGCGGCGAATGACAAATAAGGGTTCGCTGTCGGTCGGTGCGGGCGGCTCCCTCGGCGGGTTCCGGTGGCGGCCCGCCCCCCCC
>NZ_AGVX02000469.1 GCF_000239155.1 Actinoalloteichus spitiensis RMV-1378 | reverse complement strand
CCCGCGAGCGGCTGGCCGGGCTGCCCGGCTGAGCCGCCGGCCCTCGGGCCGGGGGACGGCAGGAGCGGGCGACCCCGGTGGGACCGTGGTGGGTCACACCGGGGCGCACCGCCGCACGGCCGGTCGCGCGGCGGAACTAGACTCGCCCCGACCGGTAACCGCACGTCAGGAGGGTCCGTGCCCAAGCCCGACTCCGATGCCCTGGTGGCGTTGCGCGCCGTCGAGGACGAGCTCAACACCCGGTGGCCGGAGACGAAGATCGAGCCGTCGCTGGACCGCATCCGGGTGCTGCTGGACCTGCTGGGCGAACCGCAGCGTTCCTACCCGGTGCTGCACATCGCGGGCACGAACGGCAAGACCTCCACCGCCCGGATGCTCGACGCCCTGCTGACCCGGGTGGGGCTGCGCACCGGCCGCTACACCAGCCCCCACCTGCAACTGGCCACCGAGCGGATCAGCCTGGACGGGGCGCCGATCTCCCCCGAGCAGTACGTCGCCACCTACCGCGACATCGAGCCGTACGTGACGATGGTCGACGGGCGCAGCGAGATCCGGATGAGCAAGTTCGAGGTGCTCACCGGGATGGCGTTCGCCGCCTTCGCCGACGCGCCCGTGGACGCGGCCGTCGTCGAGGTCGGACTCGGGGGCAGCTGGGATGCCACCAACGTCGCCGACGGCACCGTGGCCGCCGTCACCCCCATCGCGCTCGACCACACCGAGTACCTGGGCACGGACCTCCTCGGCATCGCCAGGGAGAAGGCCGGCATCATCAAACCCGGGTCGGTCGCGGTGCTGGCCAAGCAGGAACCCGAGGTCACCCGGGTCCTGCTGGAACGCGCCGTCGAGGTGGACGCGGCGGTGGCCCGGGAGGACTCGGAGTTCGGCGTCCTCGAACGCACCCACGGCGTGGGTGGACAGATGCTGCGGTTGCAGGGGCTCGGCGGCGTGTACGAGGAGGTCTTCCTGCCCCTGCACGGGGCGCACCAGGCGCGGAACGCGGCGATGGCCCTCGCGATCGCCGAGGCGTTCTTCGGCGCCGGGCCGGAGCGGCAGCTGGACGTCGAGGCGGTGCGGGAGGGCTTTGCCGCCGTCAGCTCCCCGGGTCGGTTGGAGCCGGTCCGCTCCGCGCCGACCGTCCTGGTGGACGCGGCGCACAACCCGCACGGCGCGCAGGCGCTCACCGAGGCCGTCACGGCGGAGTTCGCGTTCCGCCGGCTGGTCGGCGTGGTGGGTGTGATGGACGACAAGGACGCCACCGGCATCCTCCAGGCGCTGGAACCGGTGCTCGAACACGTGGTGATCACCCAGACGAGCTCGCCGAGGGCGATGAGCGCGGAACGGCTCGCGGCCCTGGCCGAGGAGATCTTCGGGGTGGACGCCGTCACCGTCCAGCCCGCGTTGGACGTGGCGGTGGAGACCGCGATCGGCCTCGCCGAGGAGGTCTCCGAGCCGGACGAGCCGGTCGCGGGCGGTGGCGTGCTGGTGACGGGTTCCGTGGTCACCGCCGGTGAGGCTCGCGCGCTGTTGGGGAAGGAACCGACATGACCGACCAGTCCACGGCCGACGAGACCCGGCCCGGCCCGGAGGCGTCGTCCCCGGGCGCCTCGGGTGACGCGCCGGTTGCCTTCACACCACCCGCCAAGGACCCCTTCAAGAGCTTCCGGGGCGTCCTGGCCGGCACCCTGGTACTGGAGGCGATCGTCGTCGGCCTCGCCGTGCTCGTGGTCGACAACCTCGGCTCCGGAGTCGGCAGCGTCGGCGGCTGGCTGGTGGGTGGCCTCGCGGTCGCGATGGTCCTCGCCGCCGGCGTGCAGGGCCGGAGCTGGGGGCTGCCCGTGGCCCTCGCCCTCCAGGTCGCCATGATCTGCTCCGCGTTCGTCACCCCGGCCCTGGGGGCGCTCGGGCTCGTCTTCGGGCTGGTCTGGGTCGGCCTGCTGTGGATGCGGTGGGACGTCCAGCTGCGGATGAAGGAGGGCCGGCTTCCCGGCCAGCGGCCGGTGGGCGAGCACACCGACTGAAGCCCCGGCCGCCTGGCCGGTTCCCGTGCCACCCGACCCCGCCCGACAGCCGTCGGTCCGGTGGCACGGTGTGCGTCGGGCGCGGCAGTGCGCGGGGTCCGACCCCCGGGGTGCTTTCACGACCGAATTCGCGGATCCACTCGGAGAATGGCGGCACCGGTTCCCGCGTTCGGAGTAGGGAATCGGATTCTGATGGGTGCCGGTGCTCGGTTCGCGGTTCCGTGGTCCGAACGCTTCCCCACTCGCGTCGCCCTTCGGCGTCCGGGTTGGGGAATTCCTGGCCATGAACCGCGCCGCCGCGCCAGCGCACCCCCGTCGTGGCGAACCAGCCGCCCATCGACGTGCCTGAGCTCAGGCCTCCAGGGTGGAGCACCGGTCCCGGACCGGCGAGGCCTGGCGCGCGGTGTCGGTGCGTACCTGGCCCGCGAACCGCCTCCTCGCTGCGGGAACGGGAAGAGGTGCTGCGGGCGGCTTGCTGGCGGCGACGGAACGGCGTGGTCCTCGGGACAGCGTGGCCCCGTCGAGGACGCGGCCTGGGTCGACTGAGGGACGGCCGAACCACCGGGGCGTGACCCGGCCGTGGGCAATTCGACGTCGACTGGTGCGCCCAGGCGAGGTCGGTCCTTTTCCTGGGTGGGAATCCGGATCAACGACAACTGTCGGTGGGTTAGGATCTCGGCGGTTTCGTTTCGCCGTGACCCGGAGGGAAGAACCGCGATTGGACGGGCCGCGATGAGGTTTTCCGACGTCCACTTCTCCTACGGGAGGAAAAGGGTCCTGCGGGGCGTCGACTGGGAGTTGGGGCGGGGGATCAGCGGTCTCCTCGGGCCGAACGGATCGGGCAAGACGACGCTGATCTCCCTGGCCGTCGGCGCGCTGCCCGGCGGAGGTGGGATCACCGTCGGGGACGCGGGCACGTCGGGACCGAACGGCGGTGCCAGCCCGTCGCTGGGGTACGTCCCGCAGTCCTTCTCCCTCGTCCCCGGGATGTCCGTCCTCCAGACCGCCGCCTACGCGGCATGGGTGAACGGCGTCCAGCGTCGGGAGTGCGAGGACGCGGCCCGCCGGGCACTGGGACTGGTCGACCTCGGCGGCCGGGCCGGCGAGCGGGTCCGCGCCCTGTCCGGGGGCCAGCGGCAACGGCTGGGCATCGCCGCCGCCCTCGCCCACGAGCCGCGTGTCCTGGTCCTGGACGAACCCACCGTGGGTCTGGACCCGGCGCAACGGCTGCGGGTGCGGGAGGTGATCGCCGAGCTCGGTCAGGACCGGACGGTGCTGCTGGCCACGCACCTCGTGGAGGACATCGCCTACCTGTGCCGGCGGGTCGGCGTGCTGGTGGCCGGCCGCATCGTCTTCGACGGCACCGTCGAGGAGCTGACCGGGCTGTTCGAGGACGAGGCCCCCGAGGACGGCCGCGCGCTCGGCTCCGCCTTCGAACGCGGCTACGAGCGGCTGGTCCGGCGCTGGGGAGCGGGGGAGTGAACCGGCTGGCAGCCCTGTGGTGGCCCCTTCCGCCGGTCGTGCTGGTGTCCTCCGCCGCCCTGGTCGCGGCCTCGGTCGTCCTGTCGACCCGCTGGTTGTGGGACCAGCGGTTCCAGGAGTGGGTGGTCACGTCCTTCGAGGCCCACGAGCAGGTGTTGTGGGCGGCCGTGCTGGCGGCCGTGGTGAGCTGCTGGACGGCCACGCGTCTCACCCCGACCAGGATGCTGTTCGGCGGCGCGCACCACCCCCGTACCGGTTGGCCGGTCGTGCGCCGGCACCTCGCCGTCCTCAACGGGTGGTTCCTCCTCGGGTACGTGGTGGGCATCGCGCCCGCCCTCGTGCTCACCGCCACCCGGGCCCAGTACGGCGGTCCCGACGTGCTGGCCATCCTCGGCGGACCGCTGGGGATCGCGGCGGCCTCCGCCCTGGGCTACCTGTTCGGCGTGGTGGTCCCGGTGGCGCTGCTCTCGCCGGTCCCCGGCGTGGGCGTCTACCTGCTGTACTCCCAGTCGGCGGTCGCCAACGGGTGGACCGCGCTGCTGCCGCTCGTCCGGGTGTGGATCTCGCTGGGCAGGTCGGAGAACCCCGCCGTCACCGGCTACCGGGTGATCTTCCTGCTCACCGTGCTGGCGGCGTGCGCGGTGCTCAGCGCGGTGCTGCTCCGCGCGACGCGGCGGACGGCTCCGCGCGCGCTGGTGGCGGTGCTGGGTTGCCTCGCGCTGCCCGGCCTGCTCGCCGTCGTGCCCTTCGTCCGCACGCCGGCCCCGCTGGTCCACGACGCCGAACGCCCCCGGGTGTGCGCGGAGCGCGGGGACACCGAGTACTGCGTGCACGAGGGCCACGCCTCCGAGTTGGACCTCCTCGGGGCGGTCGGCGAGACGGCACTCGCGAGCCTCGGGGAATCGGTTCCCGCTCCCCGTCGGGTCTGGGACCTGGCCCTCGCCGGCCGTGGGGAGGACCCCGGGGTGGTGTGGGTCCAGCTCGATCCGGTCCTCCCCCTCGAGCCGGCAGTGGCTTCCACGCTGGCGGGCAGCATCGCCGGGGATGACGCCTGCCGGCAGCGCTACGGCGATCCCGGACCCGAGGAGGACTGGCCGGAGGCCGTGGCACTCGCCGACGACCTCCGGTGGCGGGTCGCCGCGCTGTTTCACGAGGAGTACGCCAGGGTGGATGGCCCGTTCGGCGAGCTCTCGGACGCGGAGCTGGTGCGGTGGTTGGCCGAGCACCAGCGCACGGTGGCCAGCTGCGAGCTGGGCCGGGAGGACCTGCCGTGACGGCGCTGCGCCTCGTGGTCCTCGCCCGCCGCCCCGGCCGGTGCCTGCTGGCGTTCGCGGTGTCGCTGCTGGGCGCGTTCCTCTTCTGGCGGGTGGCCGTGCACGTCGAACCCTTCAGCGCCAACCCCCGGCGGACCCTGCCCTACCCGGAGTTGGCCGGGGTCGTGACCGGGGCCGTGTTCGCCGGTCTGCTCGCTCCCGGGTTCTGGGAGTGGGAGCGCCTGGGCGGGGCGCGCAGCCGGGTCGTCGCGGGTGTGGTGGCGGCGCTGGGGTGCCTGGCGCCGCTGCCGGCCTTCCTGCTCGGCGTCGCCCAGGTGCCCGAGCGGTACCACGCGCTCACGCTGTGGTCGAACGTGCTGCTGTTCACCGCGCTCGCGTTCCTGCTGGCGGCGCTGGTCGGCCCGGCGGTGGGCGCCGCGGTGACGATCGGGTCGTTCCTGCTGGTGGTGCTGCTGACCAACGCCGCCCCGGCGGCGGTCGGGTGGCTGCCCGTGACGGCCCCCGAGGACCCGACGAGCCACCCGGTCGCGGCGCTCGCCCTGCTCGGCGTGGCGGTCGCCGCGCACGCGGCGACCTTCGGGTCCACCGGGTTCGCACGGCGGCTCAGCCGAGGCGCCGGCTAGCGGGTCCGCGTGGACCCCACCGAGCGCCGTTCCGCCGGGAGGACGAAAATGTGCGTCCGAACGGTGGAACATCGGTGCTCGGTCGAGAGGACGGGATGCGCGGTCGTCGCGTTCCCCGCCGGCCGGGCGGGAACGGGGCGGTGCCATGCGGGACGAACTCAAGGACAAGGTCGGTCTGGTCACCGGCGGGGCCTCCGGTATCGGCCGGGAGGTGGCCCTGCGGATGGCCGCGTCCGGGGCGACCGTCGTCGTCGCCGACCTGCGCGCGGAGGCCGCCCTGGAGGTGGCCGAGGAGATCAACGGTAGCGGCGGGCAGGCCAGCGGGATCGCCGTCGACGTGGCCGACCCCGCCTCGGCGGCGGCGATGGTGCAGCACGCCGTCACCACCCACGGGCGGCTCGACCTCGCCGTGAACAACGCGGGCATCGGCGGCGACAGCGGGGACGTCGCCTCGTACTCCACCGAGTCCTGGCGGCAGGTCCTCGCGGTGAACCTCGACGGCGTCTTCTACTGCCTGCGCGCCGAACTCGCCGCCATGCACGACGGTGGGGGCGGGTCGGTGGTCAACATGGCCTCGATCCTGGGCTCGGTGGGCTTCGCCAGCTCCCCCGCCTACGTGGCCGCCAAGCACGGCGTGGTGGGCCTGACCAAGAGCGCCGCCCTCGCCCACAGCGCGGAGGGGATCAGGGTGAACGCGGTCGGGCCCGGTTTCATCGAGACCCCGTTGCTGTCGCAGGCGGCCATGCCGGCGGAGGCCCGCGCCGCGCTGGTCTCGGCCCACGCCGCCCAACGGCTCGGCACCCCAGGGGAGGTCGCGGAACTGGTGGTCTTCCTGCTGTCGGACCGGGCCTCCTTCATCACCGGCAGTTACCACCTGGTGGACGGGGGCTACACCGCGCAGTGATCGGGGGACCCGTCGCGACCGGGGAGCGGGGAAACTGGTCACGCGCCGGCGGATGTCCTCGGTGGTGTGCCGCCCACCCGTGTCACCGTGGATCACGCCGCCTGACTAGCCTTCCCCCCAAACCGGACAACACCGTGCCGCCGTGCGCGGGCCGGACGTGGACACCCGTCCCGCCCGGTGGTGTGAACAACGAAAGCGAGTGGTCGTGAGCGAGCGCACCCTGGTTCTGGTCAAGCCCGACGGCGTCGAGCGTGGCCTGGTCGGCGAGGTCATCGCCCGCATCGAGCGCAAGGGGCTGCGGTTGGCCGCCCTGGAGCTGCGCACCGTCAGCCGTGAGGTCGCCGAGCAGCACTACGCCGAGCACGATGGCAAGCCCTTCTTCACCTCGCTGCTCGACTTCATCACCTCCGGCCCGGTCGTCGCCGCCGTCGTGGAGGGGCCGAGGGCGATCGCCGCGTTCCGGCAGCTCGCCGGCGGCACCGACCCGGTGGAGAAGGCGACGCCGGGCAGCCTGCGCGGCGACTTCGCGGTCGAGGTCGAGTCGAACCTGGTGCACGGTTCGGACTCCCCGGAGTCGGCCGCCCGGGAGATCAAGCTCTGGTTCCCCAACCTCTGAGAGGGACGTGACATGACCGACCGTGACCTCGACGACTCCTTCGTCTCCGGACCCCACCTGGTCAACCAGGTCCACCCCGGCCTGGTGGATGGCCTGACCGACCTGTGGGGGCGGGTGGGCGCCGCCGGGGGAGCGGTCGGCTTCACTCCCGAGAGCCCGCTGGACGAGGTGCGGGCCGCCGCCGAACGCGTCGTCGAGGCCGTGCGTGGCCGGCGGGAACAGCTGCTGACCCTCGGTCGGTCGGGCGTGCTGGTCGGGGCGGTCGTCCTCCGCCCGGACACCGGCCCGCTCGTCGCCCACCGGGGCCGCGTGCTCGACCTGATGGTCGACCCCGACCTCCAACGGCAGGGGTGGGGGCGTGTGCTGCTGGACGCGGTGGTGGCCCAGGCGACCGCGCAGGGGCTGCGCCGGCTGTTCCTCTCCGCCCGCGACGGCACCGGTCTCGACCGCTTCTACCGGGCGGCCGGGTGGACCGAGTGCGGGCGGGCACCGGAGGCGGTTCTGCTGCCCGACGGCTCCTACCGCGACGAACTCTGGTTCACCCGCCGGATCTGAGGGGCACGGCCGGCGGTGCCGGCCGCTGTC
>NZ_AGVX02000470.1 GCF_000239155.1 Actinoalloteichus spitiensis RMV-1378 | reverse complement strand
GCCCCCGCTGACCCTGCCCCCCACCCCGCCACCCCGACAGGGTGAGGGAGGCAGGAACGGACCGACGACGAGGGAGACGAGGGGATGGACACCAACGCGCCCCGCGAGGCCGCCCACGTGGTGGGCACGTGGGTCACCGCCGACGGCCACATCCGTCAGGAACCACGTCCCGACGGCCGCTACGACGAGGCACCGGGATCACGGCGTAGCGCCCACACCGGCAGCTGCACCGTGACCGGGAACCACCTCGACTGGGTGGACGACACCCGGTTCACCGCGAGCGGTGACATCCGGGACGGCGTCCTCCACCACGAGCACCTGGTGCCGTCCCGCGAAGGAGGGGTCGCATGACCGACCAGCGGAAGGTGGTGCTGGTCACCGGGGCCAGCAGCGGCATCGGGGAGGCCACCGCGCGGCGGTTGGCCGCCGACGGGCACCGGGTGCTGCTCGGAGCCCGGCGCACCGACCGGCTCGACCGGATCGTCCGGGAGATCGAGGAGGCCGGGGGCGTCGCGCGGGCACGCCGGCTGGACGTCACCGACCTCGACGACGTCCGCGCGTTCGTGGACGCGGCGCTGGCCGCGTTCGGCCGGGTCGACGTCCTGGTGAACAACGCCGGCGTGATGCCGTTGTCGCCGCTCGAGGCGCTGCGGATCGACGAGTGGGACCGCACGATCGACGTCAACCTGCGCGGCGTGCTGCACGGCATCGCCGCCGCCCTCCCGGTGATGCGCCGGCAGGGGGCCGGGCACGTGGTCACCGTCGCCTCGGTCGGCGCGCACGAGGTCGTGCCCACCGGGGCGGTGTACTGCGGGACGAAGTTCGCGGTGTGGGCCGTCGCCGAGGCGCTGCGCCAGGAGACCGGGGGCGACATCCGGGTCAGCGTCGTCTCCCCGGGGGTCACCGAGTCGGAGCTCGCCGACAGCATCTCGGACCCGAGGGCGCGGGCCGACATGGACGTCTACCGGGCGGTGGCCCTGCCGGCCGAGGCGGTCGCCTCGGCGATCGCGTTCGCGG
>NZ_AGVX02000471.1 GCF_000239155.1 Actinoalloteichus spitiensis RMV-1378 | reverse complement strand
CCCGCCAGCCTGGGGGTGAGGAACGCCCGCCACCGCTGGTCGCGCTGGGCGAGGTACTCCACGACGAGGCGTTCCTTGGAGCCGAAGCGGTCGTAGAGGGTCTTCTTGGTCACGCCGGCGCGGGCGGCGATCGCGTCCACGCCGACCGCGTGAATCCCCTGGTCGTAGAAGAGTTCACTCGCGGCAGCCAGCACGGCGCGCGCCCCGGGCGTCCACTCGATGTCGGTCCCCACCCCACGAACTATACAGCTCGGTATACCGTTGACGGCGTGAGTAAACAGATCGGTATACCAAGGGAGGGGAGCACCCTCGTCACCGCCGGACTCGGCACCCTGTTCGTGCTGTGCTGGTCCTCGGGTTTCATCGGCGCGAAGCTCGGCGCGTCGGACGCCCCGGTCCCCACCGTCCTGATGTGGCGGTTCGTCCCACTGGCGGCGGTGCTCGCCCCGTTCCTGCTCCCGCGCTCCGATAAGCGGGGCACCAGCCGGCCCGGCGACCTGGGGCGGCAGGTGACCATCGGCGCGCTCTCCCAGTCCGGCTACCTGCTGACGGTGTACTGGGCGATCGGCCTCGGGGTCAGCACCGGGACCACCGCCCTCATCGACGGCATGCAGCCCCTCGTCGTGGCCGCCCTGGTAGGCCCGCTGCTGGGCGCCGCCGTGACCGGCCGGCAGTGGAGCGGCCTGGGCCTGGGCTTCGCCGGGGTCGTCCTCGTGACCTGGTCCGACGCCACCGCGCCCGGAAACGACGTCCCCGCCTGGGCCTACCTGGTGCCCTTCGCCGGCATGCTCTGCCTGGTCGCCGCCACCTTCCTGGAGCGGCGAGCGACCACGTCCACTCCCCCGATGCGCGCGCTCGCCGTGCACTGCGCCACGTCCGCCGTGGTCTTCTCCGCCATCGCCCTGGCGACCGGCTCGGCGGCGCCGCCGACCTCGGGCCAGTTCTGGATCGCGATGTCCTGGCTGGTCGTCCTCAGCACCTTCGGCGGCTACGGTCTGTACTGGTACCTGCTGCGCCGCGTCGGCGTCACCCGGGTGAACACGCTCATGTTCCTCGTGCCCCCGGTGACCACGCTGTGGGGCGGGCTGATGTTCGACGAGCCCCTCACGGCCGGCACCGCCGTTGGCCTCACCCTCGCGCTGGCGGCGACCTGGGCCGTCACCCGCGCGTCGGGGGAGTCGGCACCGCGATCCGCGCGGGGGAACCGACCGGAGGACGGGGCCACCCCGGGCCCTCCTCCACCCCTGGAGGCCACGAGCTCCGACCAGCACCGCGCCGGGTCGTGACCGCCCCGGCCGGGCACGGGAGTGGCGTGGACCCCACCCCCTTCCGGGAGACGGCGACCGGGACCGTCCTCCCGCCGGGCGGCGGCCGGCGGGAGGGCACGGCGCCGGCACGGCCTCAGGGGTGGGCTCGTCTCAGCTGGTGCCGTCGGGCTCCCGCCACGCGCCGATGCCCAACAGCACCTTCCACAGCCAGTCCGCGGCGACGACGGGCGGGGGCAGGGGGTCACGCGCGACCCAGGCGGTGATCACGCCGAGGGCGCTGCCCGCGATCCCCGAGGCGAAGACGTCGACGGGCAGGTCGACCAGGGCTGCCGGGCGGGTCGTGCCCACCGCGTCGATCACGATGAGCTCGATCCGGTTGCGCAGCCGGGCCGTGACCACCGTCGACCCGTGGTCGCCGAGGACACGCCGGTAGAGGGCGGCGTGGGACGCGATGTGTTCGAGGTAGGTGAGCAGCTCGACGGGCATGCTCGGCGTGCCGGCGGCCGCGGACACCTCGGGCAGTTGCGTCGACACGTCGTGGAGGGCGTCCTCCAGCGCGTCCGCGAGCAGCGTCTCCTTGTCGGCGTAGTGCTGGTAGAAGCTGCTCCGGTTCACCCTGGCCCGGCCCGCGATGTCACCGACCGTGATCTCGTCCAGCGGTCGCTCACGAGCGAGCTCCAGCAGAGCGTGCCGGAGGCTCGCTCGGGTGCGGGCAACACGGGGATCCATGGCGGGCATGGTCTCACGTGGCCACCGCCACCCGGACAGTTATCCGACACACGTTGGATAACCGACAGTCGTCGGATAAGTTGGCGGCCAGCAACAGTCCATCCCGACGAAAGGCGAACGGTGGCCAACCTCCTGTACCGGCTCGGACGGTTATCCGCGCGACGCGCGTGGGCCGTCATCGCCACGTGGATCCTCGCGCTCGCGGTCGCGGCCGGTGCCTTCCTCACGCTCGGCGGCTCCCTGGCCACGAACTTCTCCATCCCGGGCACCGAGACCGAGCGGGTCAACGACAGCCTCACCGAGCAGTTCCCCGAACTCACCGGTGCCACCGCCTCCGTCGTGTTCGCCACCGATGGCGAGTTCGGCGAAGCGGAACGCGCCGGGATCGACGACCTCCTCACCGAGGTCACCGAGGTCGACGGCGTCACCGCCGTGACGAACCCGTTCGAGACCGAGGCGGAACGCGACGCCGCCGAAGCGCAGGTCACCGGCGGCCAGACGATGATCGAAGGCGCCCGCGCGGAGCTCGAGTCCTCCGCCGAGGAGCTGGAGGCGGGGCAGGCCCAGCTCGACGCCGCGATCGAGCAGGCACGCGGAGCCGGTGCCTACGAGCAGGCCGCCGAGGAGTTCGAACGGCAGCAGGCCGAACTGGACGCCGGCCGCGAGCAGCTGGAGGAGGGCCTGCGCGAGCTCGAAGCGCAGGAGGCTGAACTCGAGCACGGCGCCGCGCTCATGGAGTTCGCCTCCTCCGTCCGGACCGTGTCCGAGGACGGCGGAACGGCGATCGCCACCATCGCCTTCGAGGAGACGATGTTCGAGCTGCCGGACAGCGTCAAGGCCGAGGTCGTCGACGTGCTGGCGGCCGGCGAGATCGACGGTGTCAGCATCAACTGGTCCTCGACCATCACCACCTCCACCGAGGGCATCATGGGCCCGGGCGAGGTCGTCGGCGTCGTCGTCGCCGGCCTGGTGCTGCTGGTCATGATGCGCGCGTTCCTGCCCGCCATCACCCCGCTGATCAGCTCGCTGGTCGGCGTCGGCGTGGGTGTCGCCGCGTCGCTCGCCTTCTCCGGTCTCGTTCCGATGGCCTCCATCACTCCGGTGCTCGGGGTGATGCTGGGTCTCGCCGTCGGCATCGACTACTCGCTGTTCATCCTGAACCGGCACCGCAAGCAGCTGCTCGCCGGGATGGACGTGGACGAGTCCATCGGCCTGGCCAACGGCACCGCCGGCAACGCCGTCGTGTTCGCCGGCAGCACCGTCATCGTCGCGCTGGTCGCGCTGGGCGTGACGGGAATCCCGTTCCTGGCCACGATGGGCGTCGTCGGCGCGGCCTGCGTGCTGGTCGCGGTCCTCGTCTCGATCAGCCTCACCCCCGCCCTGCTCGGACTCCTCGGGACGCGGGCCCTGGGCCGGAAGGCGCGGGCGACGATCGGCGACCAGCGGCACACCGGCACCGAGGTCCGGCCGCTGCGCACCCCGCGCGCGCTCGGCGCGGTCGCCCTGGCGACCGCCGGGCTGCTCGTGCTGGCGGTCCCCGCCCTCTCGATGCGGCTCGGGTTGCCCGAGGGATCCTCGGAGGCGCCGGAGACGACGCAGTACCAGGCGTTCAAGACCATCGAGTCGGAGTTCGGCGCCGGGGTGAACGGCCCCCTGCTCGTGGTCGCCGAACTGCCTGGCGGTGTGGACGAGAGCGAGCTGACGGCCACCCAGGCGGGGGTGGCCTCGGAGCTGATGGAGCACGAGGACGTCAGCGCGGTGGCGCCGATCGTCGTCTCCGACGAGCGGGACGTGTTCCTGTTCCAGGTGGTGCCGGTGGAGGGCCCCTCCAGCGAGTCGACGGAGGCGCTGGTCCGGGACCTGCGCGGGCTGGCTCCGCTGTCCGGGGAGGCCACCCTGGGCGTCGCTGGACAGGCCTCGGGCAACATCGACGTCTCGGAGAAGCTCGCGGACGCGCTGCCGGTCTACCTGGTCGTCGTGGTCGGCCTCTCCCTGCTGATCATGATCGTGGTGTTCCGGTCGCTGCTGGTGCCGCTGATCGCCACCGCCGGGTACGTCCTGTCGTTGTTCGCCGCGTTGGGCGCGGTCACCGCCATCTACCAGTGGGGGTGGTTGTCCGACGTCTTCGACGTGCACGAGCCGGGTCCGGTGCTGAGCTTCGGCCCGATCATCATCATGGGGGTCCTGTTCGGGCTCGCGATGGACTACCAGCTCTTCCTGGTCTCCGGTATGCGTGAGGCGCACGTCCACGGCATGCCGGCGAGGGCCGCCGTGGTGCAGGGGCTGCGCCAGGGCCGGGCCGTGGTCACGGCGGCGGCGATCATCATGATCTCCGTCTTCGGCGGCTTCGTGTTCAGCGAGCTCGGGATGGTTCGACCGCTCGGGTTCGGTCTGGCGATCGGGGTGCTCTTCGACGCCTTCGTGGTCCGGATGGTGCTGGTGCCCGCGCTGATGCACCTGCTGGGCGAGAAGGCGTGGTACCTGCCGAAGTGGCTGGACCGGATCATGCCCGACGTCGACGTCGAGGGCGCCTCCCTGGAGCGCGCGCACTCCTCGAACGGGAGCGCGACGACCTCCTGAGCCCGGTGCTCGACGGGCCCGCCCGGACCTCGGTCCGGGC
>NZ_AGVX02000472.1 GCF_000239155.1 Actinoalloteichus spitiensis RMV-1378 | reverse complement strand
GAGCGGCGTGTCGGGGTCGTCGACGAGCAGCAGCCACCGGGCGGCGGGGAGCGGGCTCCGCGGGGGTGGGGTCTGCCGCCACACCTCGGTGTGCAGCCAGTCCGCCTCGTCCAGCAGGGGCAGGGTGCTGATGTCCAGCGGGGTGTCCCGCGGCGCCGGGGGTGCGGGGTGGTGCGGCCGGGGGGACTCCTCCAGCCAGTACTCCCGCCGCTGGAACGGGTAGGAGGGCAGCGGGACCCGGCGGGCCTCGCCCTCGTGGTGGGCGTGCCAGTCGATGTCCACTCCGGACAGCCAGAGCCGGGCGAGGCCCCCCATCAGGGCGTGGTCGTCGCCGTCGGTGTCGGCGGCGGCCGGCAGGACGGGCACGATCAGCGGGCCCCGGTCGCGGTCGCAGGCCTGGTGCGCGCGGGCCATCGCGCCCAGGGAGCGGCCCGGGCCGAGTTCCAGCAGCACCAGGTCCGGGTCGGCCAGCAGGTGTCCGAGCCCGTCGGCGAACCGCACGGTGGACACCAGGTGCCGGGCCCAGTACTCGGGGTCGGTGACCTGGTCGGCGGTCACGGGGGCGCCGGTGACGTTGGACAGGTAGGGGATGCGGGGTGGGCGTGGGTTCAGGTTCTCGGCCACCCAGCGGGTCAGCTCGTCGTGGGCGGGGCGCAGCAGGTGGGAGTGGTAGGCGTGGGCGCTGGGGAACCGGCGGTGCGGTTCACCGGCCTCGTCGAGGACCCGGGTGAGGGCGTCCACCGCCTCCACCGTCCCTCCGACGACGGTCATCTCGTCGCCGTTGACGGCGCACACGTCCAGTCCCCGCTCGGTCAGCGGGCCGAACCGCCGGTCGAGGGCGGCCGGTGCCAGCGCCACGGTGAGCATCGCCCCGCCGGGCAGGGCGTCGATCAGGGTGGCGCGGTGCGCGAGGAGCCGCAGGGTGTCGCGCGGGGAGAGGACCCCGGCCAGGCAGGCGGCGACGTACTCCCCCAGGCTGTAGCCGAGCATCGCCGCCGGGGTGACGCCCCAGTCGAGGAACAGCCGGGCGAGGGCGTACTCGGCGACGAACACCGCGAGGTGTGCGGTCCCGGTGCGGGTGAGTTCCCGGGCCTGCGGGCTGTCCGGCCCGGTGCGGGGGCCGGTGAGCAGGGCGACGACGTCGACGTCGACGAGGTCGGCCAGCACGGCGGCGCAGTCGTCGACGGTGGCGCGGAACCGGGGTTCGCGCTGGTACAGCTCCCGGACCATGCCGGGGTACTGCTCGCCGACGCCGGCGAACAGGAACGCCACCGGGCGGCCCCGGGCCGGGTCGCGGCGGACGAGGGGGGCGGGCGGCTCGGCGCCGCCGGCGAGGTCGTCGGTGGCGGCGAGGACGAGGGCGCGGCGGTGTTCGAAGGTTTCCCGGCCGGTCTGCAGGGTGTGGGCGACGTCCCGCAGGTCCAGTCCGGGGTGGGTGGCGAGGTGGTTCCGGAGCCGGTCGACGGCGGCGTCGGCGCTCTCGGCGGTGCGCCCGGAGAGCGGCACCAGCTGGTAGCGGCGGTGCCCGGCCGCGGGCCGGGGTTCCGGGTCGGGGGCTTCCTCGACGACGACGTGCACGTTGGTGCCGCCCATGCCCAGGGAGTTGACGCCGGCGATGCGCCGGCCACCGGGTGGCCGGGTCCAGTCGGTGAGGGAGGTGTTGACGTAGAAGGGGCTGGCCGGGAAGTCGATCTCCGGGTTGGGCGTGGTGAAGTGCAGGCTCGGGGGGAGCCGCCGGTTCCGCAGGGCCAGCACGGTCTTGATCAGGCCGCTGGCCCCCGCCGCGGCGGCCAGGTGCCCGATGTTGGTCTTGACCGATCCGATGGGGCAGGACTGTCGACGGGGCGCTGCGCCGAACGCCCTGGTCAGCGCGGCCACCTCGATCGGGTCGCCGAGTTCGGTGGCGGTGCCGTGGGCTTCGACGTAGCCGACCTGTTCGGGGCGGACCCGGGCGGCCCGCAGGGCGTCGGAGACGACGCGGGCCTGGCCGACGACGCTGGGCGCGGTGTAGCCGACCTTGAGGGAGCCGTCGTTGTTCACGGCGGAGCCCCGGATGACGGCGTGGACGGTGTCGCCGTCGGCGAGGGCGTCGGCGAGCCGTTTGAGCAGCACCACTCCGGCGCCGTCCCCGAAGAGGGTTCCCCCGGCGGCGGCGTCGAAGGTGCGGACGTGGCCGTCCGGGGACTCCATGCCGCCCGGCTGGTAGCGGTGCCCGACCCGGTCGGGCACGTGGATGGCGACACCCCCGGCGAGGGCGAGTTCGCACTCGCGGGTCCGCAGGCTCTGGCAGGCCAGGTGCACGGCGACCAGGGCGGTGGAGCAGAAGGTCTGGACGCTGATGCTGGGTCCGGTGAGGCCGAGCTTGTAGGAGACCCCGCTGGCCAGCGAGTCCTTGTCGTTGCCGATCAGGGAGGCGTACAGGTCGGCTTCGCCGCCGTCGCGGACGGCGTCCTGCCGGCGGGCCATGTAGGCGCTCAGGTTGGACCCGGCGAACACCCCGACGCGGTCGCGGCCCTGGGCGGAGCCGTAGCCGCCGTCGTCGAGGGCTTCCCAGCAGCACTCGAGGAACAGCCGGTGCTGCGGGTCGGTGATGCTGGCGTCGCGGGGGCTGTAGCCGAAGAACTCGGCGTCGAAGCCGCGGATGTCGTCGAGGACGGGCCGGCGGGGCACGTAGTCCGGTGAGTGGATGTCGGCCTCGGGGACGCCGGAGGCGCGTAGTTCGTCCTCGGTGAACTCGGTGACGGACTCCACGCCGGCGGCGAGGTTGGCCCAGAAGGTGTCCAGGTCGGGTGCGCCGGGGAAGCGGCCGGCCATGCCGATGACGGCGATCGGGTCGGGTGCACCGGTGGGGTCGGGGGTGGGGGGTGCCGGTGGCTGGTCGGCTGGTTCCTCCTCGGCGGGGCCGCCGGCCCGGTCCAGCAGGGCGGCCATGGTGCGCACGCTGGGTGCCTCGAACAGTGACACGGCCGAGAGCGCGATCCCGAACACGCGTTGCACCCGTTTGACCAGTTGGAGGGCCATCAGGGAGGTGCCGCCGAGGTCGGCGAAGTTGTCGTGGGAGCCGATGCCGTCGATGGCGAGCACGTCCTCCCACACCTCGGTGAGGCGGCGTTCCACCTCTCCCCGGGGTGGGACGAACTGCTGGGCGAGGTCGGGGCGGGGGAACCGGTCGCCGGCGGTGGCCGGGTCGTCACCCTGGTCGACCCACTGCCGGATCCGGCCGGCGAGGTCGCCGGCGCTGACCAGGGTGCGGGTGGCGGGGGCGGTGAGGACCCGGTCGAGGGCGGCCAGCGCCTGGTCCTCGGTGAGGGAGTGGGCGATCTGGGTGCTGCCGAAGTCCTGGTCGCGCAGGGCGTCGGCGGTGCTGGCCCAGGTGTCCCAGTTGACGGTGCTCCAGCCGGTGTTGCGGGCGGCGACGGCGTCGAGGAAGGAGTTCGCGGCGGCGTAGCCGGCGAAGCCGATGCCGCCGAGGATGGTGGAGATCGAGGAGAACAGGACGCAGCGGTCGACGTCGACCCCGGTGAGCACCCGTTCGAGGACGCGGGTGCCGTGCACCTTCGGGTCGAAGTGGCGGGCTCGGACCGCCGGGTCGAGTTCGGCGAGGACCCCGAACGCGGCGGGGTCGGTGAGGCCGGCGAGGTGGATGACCGCGTCGAGGCGGCCGTGGCGGTCGACCAGGGTGGTGACCAGGGCGCGGAGGGCGTCCTCGTCGGTGGTGTCGACGGTGGCGACCTCGACGCTGGCGCCCTGCTCGGTGAGGTCGGTGAGGCCGCGCAGCCGGGCGCACAGCGCCGGGTCCTCGGCGGCGTCGAGGACGGCCGGCCAGTCCGCGCGGGCGGGCAGCGGGCGGCGGGTGGTGAGGACGACGTGGCCGCCGAGGCGGGCGGCGAGGCGGAGACCGACCGGGCCGAGGCCGCCGGTGACCAGGGTGACCCCGTTGGCGCGGGGACGCCACGGCGTGGCGGTGTCGACGGGCTCGGCCGGTTGGTGGTCCAGGGTGGACCGGACGCCGTCGCGGTGGGCGACGAACCGGCCCGTGCCGGTCCCCCACATCTCGGCGGCGACGAGGGCGGGCAGGTCCTCGGTGGGCAGCCGGACGTCGACCGCGCGCACCAGCAGCGACGGGTACTCCTGGGGGATGACCAGGCAGGCGCCGAAGGCGGTGGCGCGCTCGGCGACGGGCACGTCGCCGGGTGCGACGGCGCGGGCCGAGTCGGTGACCACGGTGACCGGTACCGGGGTGTCGGCGGCGGAGCCGAGGACGGTGGCCAGCGCGCACAGGCTGTCGAAGCCGAGGCGGAGTGCCCGGGTGACGTCGCCGGCGGTGCGGGTGTCGGCTCCCCACAGGTGGACGACGGCCGCCGGGACGCCGGTGCGGTCCAGCAGCCGCCGGTAGTCG
>NZ_AGVX02000473.1 GCF_000239155.1 Actinoalloteichus spitiensis RMV-1378 | reverse complement strand
GCCCCGGCCGGACCGGGCGGTTGTGGCAGGCGGCGATGAGCCCGTCCGGGGCGTGCCGCGCGGGAGCCCAGGGCACCGGCCTGCTCCTGGCCCGCAACGCACCGGATTCGGACCTCCCGACGGGAGAGCGCCAACGGGAGCTGGTCCGCGCCTACCGGGAGGCCTGGCGACCGATCGGCGGTGGCACGCCGAGGATCGGGGTGTCCCGGACGGTCCACGTCGCCCGCGACACGGCGACCGCGCGGGCGGAGCTGCTCGACGGGCTCCGCCCCTACCTGCGGCAGCGGCGGGCCGAGGACCCCGCCGCCGAGGAGCTCAACCCCGACCGGGTGCTGGTCCAGGACAACATGGTGTACGGCAGCCCAGAACGGGTAGCGGAACTGCTCGCGGCGGACCCGACCGTGCGCCTGGCCGACGAACTGCTCGTCCAGGCGTTCCCGGCCAGGCTGGCTCCTGACCGCCTCACCGAGTCGCTGCGCCTCATCGCCACCGAGGTCGCACCCGCCCTGGGACGGCGGCGGCCCGGAGCGGGCGAGGCCACCACCCGCTGATTCCAGGGCCTGCCCGCGACCTCCCCGGCCGGCCGAGGCGGAGGTGCTGTGACGTCGGAGGCCGAGTGGGGCGTGGGTTCGTGACGGCGGGGCTCGATCTCCCGCGCTCCGCCATCCGAGCCGGTGCGTGTCGTCCTCGGGCCCCGTCCGGTCAGGAGCGTGTGTAGGTCAGGAACAGCACGCCGCTGTCGTGCGCCTTCGTCTCGACCAGCCGGAACCCCGTGGGGTCGAACGCGCCGCCGAACAGGGCGATGCCCGCGCCGGCGACGACCGGGTTCAGCTTGATCACGAGTCGGTCGATCTCCGGCAGCAGCGCACCGGCCAGCCGCCCGCCCCCGCAGAGCCAGATGCCCGCGCCAGGTTCGCGCTTGAGTTCGCGGACGACGGTCACCGGGTCGCCGGACACCAGCTCGACCGTGGGGTCAGGGCTCTCGGTCAGGCTCCGCGAGAACACGAGGTGGCGCAGGTGCGGGTACGCGTTGGTGACGCCCACCCGGAGCCCCATGTCGTAGGAACCCCTGCCCTCCAGCACCGTGTCGAAGGTGCGGTTCGGCGGGTCGATGCCGAGGGCGCGCCGCGCCTGGACGGGCACCAACTCCGGGTACTCCTCGACGAGCGTGCCCAGGTGGTCGCCGTCGATGTCGAAGAGCCCGCCCGGGGCCGACGGGTCCGAGCCGTCCGGCGGTGCGATGACGCCGTCCAGGGTGCTGGCGACGATGTAGGTCAGTTCGCGCATCAGGTCGTCCTTCCCGAGGTTCCGCCCGGGAGGACCCCGGCCGTGGGCCGGTCGCACGCTACCCCGCCCCCCGAGTCCGGGCGTACCCGTTTTCCCGGGAGCGAGCCTGTCCGACCCACCACCTGCTCTCCCCTCGCGGATCCCCGGCCGCCGCGCGGAAGTCGGGAAGCCGCTCGTCCCCGGGACGGGCGAGTCCCGGGGACGGCGCCGGTAGGTCGTCCCAGGGCCGGGCCGGCCCCGACCCACCGTCGGTGTCGGGGCCACCGGGGTCGGCTGGCGCCCCTACCAGCGGGCGGGGCGCGGGACGCCCCGGCGCGCGAAGCTGGCGGCGAGACCGGCGCCGAACAGGACGAGCGAGGTCAGCCAGGCGTGGCCCCAGGGGTCCTGGCCCACCAACCACCCGAGGAGCCCGTTCACCAGCGCGGTGTCCCCGCCGGTGGCCGGTGTGTACAGGCCCACGAACCCGGGCACGGCGACCAGCATCACGGGCAGCACCGCGAGTGGAGCGGGCAGGACCAGCTGGAGCACCCAGGCCAGGCCGGTCAACGCCAGCAGGACGGCCGCCGCGTCCCCGCCCCCGAAGTCCGCCACCACCTCCGGGGTGGACAACCACAGGGCGAGGGCGGCGAACCCCGAGCACCCGAGTCGGTGCGCGAGCGTCCACCAGGCCAGGCGACGCACGGCACCGCGATCGGTGGCCGGCACCCCGGAGGTGGCCCAGGTGGCCACCGCGCAGGCGAGCAGGGTGGGCATCACCACGGCGAACGGCAGCGGAACCGGCACCGAACCACCCACGGCGAAGGTCATCGCGCCGACGGTGGCGCTGGCCAGCGCTCCGAGCAGGACGGTCCCGACGATGCACGCCGTGTTCCGCGCCATCAGGAACGACAGCAGGGGGTGGCGCGCGCGGGGGAGGCCGGGGTTCGGCTCCGCGAGACGGTCGGGGGCGCGGGAGGCGTCGGTGCCGTTCATCGCGAGAACGCCTCCTCGGTCAGGGCGCACCCCTGGTAGGCCGCGCCGTGCCGGGACAGCCACTCCCGCCATTCCGGGACCGACAACCCGGCGAGGAAGTCGGCGGCCTCCCGGTACACCCCACCAGCGTCGGCGACCGGGACCCCGGGTTGGGCGATCGCCGTCGACACCAGGGTGTTGTAGCCGGCGGCCGCGTCGGGGTCCTCGACGCCCTGCTCCACGCGTTCGTCGAAGGGGCGGAAGCATTCGTCCAGGCCGGACAGGTTGAACGCGAGTTCCTGTACGGCGGCGACGAGGGTGCCCTCGGCGGTGTCGTCGAGGTGGACCGCGACGCCCTCCCCTACCGGCGCCTCTCCCATTCCCCGTGGTCGGTGCTCCACCCGGTCGAAGGCCAACGGCGAGTCCCCGGCCATCTCGTGGAACACCGCGAGCCGGGCGCCGAGATCGGCCGAGGCGTGGTCGAAGGCCGGGTGCAGGCACAGTTCCAGCTCCCCGTGCCAGGTGCACACCGGGGTGAAGGGCGGTTCGGCCGGGAGGGTGGTCCGCCCGCCCAGGGCGAGGACCGGGATGGCGGTGAGCGACGCCACGACGGCCGCCGCGCCGAGGGCCACCAGCCGCCACGGCCGCCGACGCTGGTGGCGGTCGCGTAGGCGGCACACCAGCACGAGGACGGCGAGCAACGCGAGCACGAGCCCCAGGAACCAGACCACCAACCGGAGGTGGAGGGTGGCCGGCACCGCCGTCCACACGTCGACCAGCTGCTGCCGAGCCGGGAGGAGCGCCTCCGCCGTCGGGGAGAGGGCGAAGCCGACCGCGTGGAGGGAGAAGGCGGCCAGCGCGACGACGGGGACGGTCAGGACGTGGGGGAGGAGGACACCGACGAGGTAACCGAACAGCGCGTAGGCCGACAGACCCAGCGGGGAGATCAGGAGCGCGAGTGGTTCCAGATCGCCCCACGTGTTGCCGACGAGGATGCGCGTCGACACGGCGGCCAGGACCAGCCCCTGGCCGAGCCACGCCCAGAGCAGGGTGGCGAGGAGTCGCGCACCGTGGCGGAACCCCGGGCCCCGGACCGCCACCTCGTCCAGCCAACCGAGCCCCATCCGGTGGTCGCGGCTCGCGACGAGCGCGGCGACGCCGCTGACCACCGGGCCGCTCGCGATGGTGGAGGCCTGCGAGGCGGCCATCGCGTTGCCCCAGTACGACACTCCCGGTTTCAGCTCGGCGAACGCCGCGAACAGCCCGAGCCCGACCACGGCGGGCACCAGCAGCCAGGCCGGGGACCGCCGGGACTCCAACAGGACGGCGTGCGCGAACGCCGTGCGCCGCGCGTGGGACGACGAACCAGCGGTGGACAGCGGGTGCTCCGTGCCCTCAGGCATGTGCCGACCCCCCAGCGGGGATCGCGAGGCGGCGCAGGTAGGCGGCTTCGACGGCTTCCGAGCGCGAGCCGTCGGCTCCCTCGGGCGCGAGGAACTCCTCCAGCGTCCCCTGGAAGAGCACGTGACCCTCGGAGAGGAGCAGGACCGAGTCGGCCACCGCCGCGACGTCATCGGTGAGATGAGTGCTGAGCACGGTCGGGGTCTCCTTGCCCACCGCGCGGACCAGGGCGCGGAAGGAGGCTCGCTGCGCGGGGTCGAGACCGACCGTCGGCTCGTCCAGGACGAGGAGCGCCGGCTCGTTCACCAGGGCGCAGGCGATGCCCAGCCGTTGCAGCATGCCGCCGGACAGTTTCCTGGTCCTGGTGCCCGAGCTGGCCGCGAGACCGACGGTGTCGAGCACCCGCGCCGCGTTCTCCCGCGCCCGGCGGGCGGAGAGCCCCTTGCTCCACGCGGTGTAGCTGACGAACTCCAGGGTGGAGAAGGAGGGCAGCGCGGTGAACCGCTGGGGCAGGTATCCCGTGCTGGCCCGGATCGCCTCCACGCCCGAGGGGCGGCTCACGTCCTGACCGCGGACCAGGAGCGAGCCGCCCTGGGGGCTGAGCACGCCCACGATGGTTTCGAGCAACGTGGTCTTCCCCGCCCCGTTCGGGCCGAGGAGGCAGGTCACCCCGGCACCGACCGAGAAGTCGATGTCGTGGAGGACCGTGGTCCTGCCGCGTTGTCGTCGTAGCCCGAGGGCCTTCACCAAGGGTGCGTTCGGCACGGTCGCCATCCTCAACGGGATCGGGTTTTCCGGGGGTGGGGGCGTGATTCCTCGACTTCGGGTGAAGTGCCCGTGGCAGCTCGTTCCGCGAATCAGCGTCGTCGCGGGTGCCGGCTGAGGAATTCCGGTGTTTCCTGGTTCCACTGTCGGCGTTCGTCGCCGTCATCGCATCCCGGTGTGGGAGGTGGGGTGCCTGATCTCAACCGTTCCTGTTCGAGTCGGGGCACGGGAACCTCGGGCAGCGGTGCTTCCCTCGCGACAAACGTCCCCGAAAGGCGACAGGGCTGTGGTTGGTTGCTGTGGCCTGCGGTGACGCTCAGGGGGATCCTTCCGTCCAGGTCGCGGAAACTCCGGCGACGGTGGGTGGAACGGCTGGTTCCCACCGCCTCATGAATCTCCCCACCATCGTGGCTTCGGGAAGGTATAAGGGCGGGATTGTCGTCCGCAACCGCGTCCGCCATGATTCGAGTCATACTCCGAACAGGCTCCTGGTGAATACTTCTTCCGGGGGTGCGTGGTGCGGCCCCGAACGCCGCGGCGGGATTGGCGCAGGGGCCGCCCGTATTCACGACAGGAGGGAGGTGCCTGTTCTTCCCGTGAACCGCCGGACGGGTGGGTGTTGGGTGTGCTCGTCCCGCTGGGATACCGCGCTGGGTGACCGGATCGGTCGGGTCGGACGTGTCCGCGCGCCGGGGTGGTGCGCTCGGTTCCCCGGCTTGGCCCCTCGTGCCCTGGGGGTGGGGCTGGCGGCCGGGCGCCGTGTCCGGTCGTGACCCGGGGCTCGGGGAAGTGTGGTGGGGCTGGGCGCGTCCGTTCCCGGGCTGCCTCGTTCCTGCCGGGGTGACGTTCCTCCCCAGATTTGCGGTGGGGCGGCGGCACGGGAGAGTATCGAACGCGTGTTCGAACGTGATGGCTCGCCGGTTCCCGGGTGGTCCCGGGACACCTACCGTGCCGTGCGGCCCTCCCAGCCGGTCTGGGTGTCCCTCGGCGCGGCCCTGAACCAGCCGACCTCCGGTCGTCCGCCCGTGCCCGAGGGGCTGGACCTGGCGTCGGAGGTGCCCGGGGAGCTGGTCGCCTGGGAGCGCACGACGACGGGGGAGTGGGCCGGGCTGGTCACCTTCGTGGTGCGACGCGCGCACGCCCGCGCCGGCGGGACCCGGCACACCATGTGGCTCTACGGCCGTGCCCTCCGGCGCCGGGAGGATGTCGGGCGGCGGAGGTGAGGACCGCGTTCCCGGTAGCCGCTCGCCGGCGGCTCGGACGCGGAGACGGATCACGCTGGCCCGGGGGAGCGATGCCGGTTCGCCGAGCGCG
The DNA here is from genome assembly GCF_000239155.1 of Actinoalloteichus spitiensis RMV-1378. GTDB lineage: Bacteria > Actinomycetota > Actinomycetes > Mycobacteriales > Pseudonocardiaceae > Actinoalloteichus_B > Actinoalloteichus_B spitiensis. The sequence continues at coordinate 4,660 of NZ_AGVX02000473.1, read as the reverse complement.
GGTGCGCCGTTCGTGGCCCCCTGTCCGGGGCGGGTCCGGACTCGCGGTTCATCCGGTCGAGGGCCGGACGGCCCAGGAGGGCGCCTCCGCTCAGACGTCCGGTTGACACTCGTTCGCTCCATTGACTGGTTCAGACCAACCCGGTTCAGTGAGGGGCGATCCCATCCGATCCCCCAAGCGGAGCGGCCGTTCCCTGCCCGCGTTCGTGCGCGTTCCCAGTTCCCCGGTGCGCTTCGCGCTGGACGAAGGAGCGATCACGTGTCCATCACACGCCTGGTGAAGGCAGTCGCCGCCGTGGCGGCGGTGAGTGCCCTGCTGGTCTCCGCACCGATGACGACGAGCACGGCGTCGGCCGAACCGGCCGCGCCGCAGGGCTTCGTGGTGAGCGAGGCCCAGTTCAACCAGATGTTCCCCAACCGGAACCCCTTCTACACGTACCAGGGGCTGACCGCCGCGCTCAGCTCCTACCCCGGCTTCACGAACACCGGGGACGAGACGACCCGGCGGCGGGAGGCCGCCGCGTTCCTGGCCAACGCCAGCCACGAGACCGGTGGGCTCGTGCACATCGTCGAGCAGAACGAGGCGAACTACCCGCACTACTGCGACTGGAGCCAGCCCTACGGTTGCCCGGCCGGACAGGCCGCCTACTACGGGCGGGGCCCGATCCAGCTCAGCTGGAACTTCAACTACAAGGCGGCGGGCGACGCGCTGGGGCTCGACCTGCTCGGCAACCCGTGGCTGGTGCAGAACGACGCCTCGGTCGCCTGGCGGACCGCGCTCTGGTACTGGAACACCCAGAGCGGCCCCGGCACGATGACCCCGCACCACGCCATGGTCAACGGCCACGGCTTCGGCGAGACCATCCGCAGCATCAACGGGGCGCTGGAGTGCGGCGGCGCCAACCCCGGCCAGGTGCAGAGCCGGGTCGACACCTACCAGCGCTTCACGCAGATCCTCGGTACCACGCCGGGCGGGAACCTGTACTGCTGATCCGGCGGCCGGCCGTTCCCGGTGGAACGCGGTTCGGCCGGCCCGCCCACCACGCGCGTCGACGAGGCCCGCCCGGTCACTCCCGGGCGGGCCTCGCCGTGTCGGCGTGGGCGCGGGCTCCGGCGCGCTGGCCGGTCCGGTCCTCCTCCGTGGAGCCCTGGTGGTGGCGGCCGGGTGCCCGGCATCCACGTCCACCGGCCGCCCACCTGACGTGACCGTCCCGACATCCCTCGCGTCCGGGGTGCGACGCGCCGCCGGCCTATAGTCCAGCAAGCGGTGCCCGCCGCGCCCCAGTCCGTCGACGCGAGGAGCGTGTGATGTCCGGCGGCAGAATCGACCTGCACGCGCACTACCTGCCGGACTTCTACCGGGAGGCGCTCGCCGAGTCGGGGCACGGTCGGCGGGCCGCCATCTCCTCGCTCCCGGAGTGGGACGAGCAGCTCGCGTTGCGGACGATGGACCGGTTGGGCGTGCGCACGGCGATGCTGTCCGTCTCCACCCCAGGAGTGCACTTCGGGGACGCCGACCGCGCGGTCGACCTCGCCCGCCGGGTCAACGAGGAGGGAGCCCGGCTGGTCCGCGCGCACCCGGGCAGGTTCGGGTTCTTCGCGTCGCTGCCGCTGCCCGAGGTGGAGCCGGCGGTCGCCGAGCTGCGCCACGCGTTCGACGTCCTGGGCGCCGACGGGGTGATCCTCCAGAGCAACCACCACGGTCTCTACCTGGGGGACGAGCGGCTCGAACCCGTCTACGCCGAGGTGGCGGCCCGGGGGTCGGTGGTCTTCGTCCACCCGGCAATGCCCTTCGTCGCCGAGCACCTGGCGCTGGGGTACCCGCAACCCGCGCTGGAGTTCCCCTTCGACACCACGCGGTCGGTGGTGGACCTGGTGCTGTCCGGCGTTCTGGAGCGGCACCCCGACCTGCGGGTGGTCGTCTCCCATGCCGGTGCCGTGCTCCCGGTGCTGGCGAACCGGGTGGACCTGCTGGTCCCGATGTTGGCCGTGCCGAAGGGGCGCACCACGCCGAGCCTGCGGGCCGCGATGCGTCGACTGCACTTCGACCTCGCCGGCGCCCCGGTGCCCGAGCTGCTGGGGGCGCTGCTCTCGCTGGCCGATCCGGACCGGCTGCACTACGGCAGCGACTACCCGTTCTTCCCCGCCGCGTTGGGCCGGGAGCTCGCGGACCGCCTCGCCGAGACCCCGCTGCTCGACGGGGAACTGCGGCGGGCCGTCTTCGAGGACAACGCCGTGCGCCTCTTCCCCCGCCTGGCGTCTCCCACCAGCTGAACGGTAGGCGTCCGGGAGCGGCTCGGGATGTCCGTGGCTGTTGCCCGCGTCCCCGCGTCGCCACGTGCTCGGTCGGTCAGCCCCGGTCCACGGCGTTTCCCGGGTGGCGTGCCGCTTCCGGGAGGGCTTTGGCGCGCAACCGGTCGCGCACCGAGGAGGCGGTGACACCGCCGTCGGGGTGGCGGTCGAGCTTGCCCCGGTTCAGGAGGTCGTGCACGCCCTGCCTGCTGATGCCGAGCATCGCGCCGGCGACGGGGTAGGAGAGGGCGTGCGCGCTCGGGTGTCCCACCCGGCGGGCGGTGATGGTCCCCAGCGGCGTGCGCCACCAGTCCGCCGGTGGGTCGAAGGGTCCGTCGCCGGGGTACAGGGTGGCGATCGTCCGTGTGATGGCGTGGGTGGCTTCCGCGTCGTCGCCGGTGACCATCGCCCGTGCCCAGGCCGAGGCCCGTTCCCGCACCCGGTGTCGCAGTGCGTCGGCGGTGCCCGCGTCCTCGAGGAGGATCTCCAGCGGATCGACGCACCGGGCGTCGACGAGTGCGACGAGCTGGTTCCGCAGCGCGTTCTCCAGGGTCAACCGACGCCTCCATCCACGGCACAGCCGGCTACTTGACGGCCAGTGACAAGTATTCTACGTTGCCGTCAACTCCTTGACGATTTCTGTCAAGGAGTTGACGAGGGTGGAGGAGCGGAAGATGGTCGAGGAACGGCACGTCCAGGGATCACCGCGGCTCGCGGTGCGGGACCACGGCGGCCAGCGGGACGGCCGCGACATCGTGTTGCTGCACGGGTTCGGCGGGAACGCGTTCAACTGGGAGGAGTTCGCCCCACTGCTGACCAGCCGCCACCGGGTCGTCGCCTGCGACCTGCGTTGCCACGGCCGTTCCGATGACGGCGTCTGGGACTGGGAGGCCCTCGTGGACGACGTCGACCGGGTCGTGGCCGACCTCGACGCCGAGCGCTCGGTCGTCGTGGGCCACTCGCTTGGTGGCGCCGTCGCCACGCTCTGGGCTGGCCGGCACCCGGAGGCGGCCGGGGCGGTGAACATCGACGGCTTCCGGGGGGTCGAGACCGAGGAACGGCACTACCTGGGGCTCGACCCGGACGAACTGACGGCTCGCCTGGCCGAGCTCAACGCCGACTTCGCGGCACAGGCGGCGGCGCTCGCCGAGCCGCTCCAGCCGGCGGCGGTCGAGGCCGCCCGCTCCCAGCACCGGACCGCCGGCGGCGACAGGGCCGTCGAGGCCTTCGACCGTGGCCTGACCGTCCGGGACGGCCGGACCGTGGCACGCCCCGATCCCGGGACGGTGGCGGCCTTCCGCACGCGGATGGCCGCCCTCGACCTCACCGAGCCGCTCGCCGCCATCCGGTGCCCGGTGCTGGTCCTCGCGGCGACCCGCGACCTGCCCGAGGCCGAGCGGTACGCCGACCTGCTCGCCGCGTGGCGGCGAGGCGTCGAACGGGACCTCGACTCCGTGACTCGGGCCAACCCCCGGGTGCGGGTCGAGCACGTCGCGGCCAGCCACGCCATGGTGCTGGAGGCTCCCGACCTCGTCGCGGTGCACGTCCTCGACTTCCTCGGCTGAGTTCCGCCGTGGCGGCGAGGAACACCGGCCAACGTCCGGGCCTCCCGCCCGACTCGTCGCCGAGGTGTCGCCTCGCCGGAGCTCTCCTCGCCGGGCGGACGGGGGCGGCGATCCGCTGGTCACCCGCACGGGGGACGCCCGGGTGCCCGTCGGCGGTTGTGCTGACGGCGTAACCGGTTCCCGGTTCACCGCTCCGGCCCTACCGTGGGCGCATGCACGCACCGATCACGGGCACCGCCGCCGGGGTGCCGTTCACCGCGCTGCCGCCAGCCGAGGGCGGCCCCGCCCCGCTGATCGTCACCTGGCACATGCTCGACGCGCCGAGATCGGACGCGGCGTTCGCCGCCGCGTTGCCGATGCACGGCCTACCCGCGTGGCGGGTGCACCTCGGCATGCCGATGTGCGGGGCGCGGATGGTCGACGGCAGCATGGACGCGGGCCTGGAGCTGATCCGCGAGGACGTCCTGATGTCCGCCCTGCACCCGTTCGTCCGGCAGGCGACGGAGGAGTTCCCGGCAGCCCTGGAGTCGATCCGCGCGCGGTTCCCGGTGGGCGACGGCCCGGTCGGTGTGCTCGGCGGCTCGCTGGGCGGGGCCGTCGCGCTGCGGGTCCTCGCCGACACCGACATCCCGGTCGCCGCTGCCGCCGTCGTGAACGCCGCCATCCGGATGCGGTCCGTCGTCGACCTGTTCCCGGGCGAGTACCCGTATGACGCCGAGTCCGAGGAGGTCGTGGACGGCCTGGACTTCGTCGCCAGGGCGGGCCGGATCGCCGGCCGCTCGCCGCTGCTGGTCGTCAGCGGCG
>NZ_AGVX02000474.1 GCF_000239155.1 Actinoalloteichus spitiensis RMV-1378 | reverse complement strand
CCGCCCGGGCCGCCCGCCGCTCGGCTCCAGGCGGTTGAACGCGCCAGGGAGGCCTCGCCCGCCTCGGAACGTCCCGCGTTGACCAAGGACATCGACCGGCTCGCCACCAGGCTCCGCGACGGGGTGGACGGCTTCGGCCGGTTGGTGGCGACGGCGGGCCGTACCGTCGCCGCTCATGACCACGACACCTCCGCGCCCGCGTTGACCGAGGCGGCGGACTACCTCGACGGGCTGGCCGCCGGGCTGCGGGAGCTGTCCCGCCCACCCCGGCCCTGACCGGGGTTTCCCCTTCCCGTACCCCCACCCTCGGCCCTCAGCTCCGGCCGCCCGGTTCCCGCTCTCGACCACGTGCGGCAGGCCGTGCGGAGCCGCCAGGAAGGCGGGTTTGGCCCGGGTGCGCGCCTGAGGGGTGCGCTGGGCTGGCGGTACCAGAACCCGGCCGGGGTGAGCGCTGGAGTTCCTCCCGCTTCGGGAGCGGCCTCCCTGGGATGCCGTTCGGCGTCGCTTCCTTCCGCTTCGGGTGAACCCGGCGGCCTGAACGTCCAGTCGGCGTGTGACGTCGGTGTGGATGCCGGTGGGCGCGCGGGCGGGGCCGCCGGTCGTGTTCGGCGGATTTCGGCCGTGGCGAGGTGGGAGGATGCGCTCTCGCGCGGGGAGGTGTCGGGATGCCGTTGTGGCGGGTGCGTGCGGAGGACGTCACGGGGGCTGCCGGGGTGGTCGCGCCCGAGGAGCGGCTGGGGTGGCCGTCGACGGTGGGTTTCGGGGCGCAGCATGTGGCGGCGATGTTCAGCGCCACGGTTCTCGTTCCGACGGTCACCGGGTTCCCGGTGACCACGACGCTGTTGTTCTCCGGTCTGGGCACCCTGCTGTTCCTGGTGGTGACCCGCAATCGTGTTCCCGGTTATCTGGGGGCGTCCTTCGCGTACGTCGGTCCGTTCCTGGCGGCGGGTGAGGCGGGGGCGGAGCCGGCGGCGATGCTCGGCGGGGTGCTGGTGGCGGGCGTGACGTTGGTGATGCTCGGGGTGGCGGTCAAGGCGTTGGGCGCGGGTCTGGTGGAGGTGTTGCTCCCGCCGGTGGTGACCGGCGCCGTGGTGGTCCTCGTCGGACTCGGCATGGCGCCGCTCGCCACCGCCAGCGTCTCGGCGCAACCGGTGGTAGCCGGGGTGACCCTGCTGACCATCGTCGTGGCGGCCGTGGCGGGGCGCGGGCTGTGGCGCCGTCTCGCCGTGGTGCTCGGAATCGCGGTGGGGTGGAGCGCCTCCTGGTTGTCCGGGCCCGTCGAGAACGTGTCCTCCGGCCCCCTCGACGCGGCGTGGATCGGCGTGCCCGAGCTGACCGCTCCGGTCATCACGCCCTCGGTGTCCCTGCTGGTGCTGCCCGTCGTGATCACCGTCCTCGCGGAGAACCTCGGCCACCTCAAGGCGGTCGCCGCCGTGACCGGACGTGACCTCGACCGGCAGGCCGGGGACGTGCTCATCGGCAACGGGCTGGCCACCGCCCTCGCCGGTGGGGGAGGCGGGGTCGGGACAACCACCTACGGGGAGAACATCGGCGTGATGGCGCTGAGCCGGGTGCACTCCACCGCCGCGTGCGCCACGGCGGCGGTCCTGGCCGTGGCGCTGTCCTTCTCACCTCGCGTGGGCGCGGCGGTGGTCCTCGTCCCACCCGGCGTGATCGGTGGGGCGGCGCTGGTGCTCTTCGGCCTCATCGCGATGCTCGGTTTCCGGGTCTGGTCCGATCACCAGGTGGACTTCCGGGATCCGCTGAACCTGGTGGTGGCGGGCGCGGCGTTGGTCGCGGGAGTGGGTGGCCTGACCTTCACCGTGGGCGGGGTGGAGGTCGGCGGTATGGCCTGGGGTGCGCTCGTCGTCGTTCTGCTGTACCCGGCGCTGCGCGCCCTCCGAGCCGTCGTGACCCGCCCCTCTCCGACCAGGTGAGCTACGGGAACTCCTCGAACCGGCCCACGGTGACCAGGCGAGCCGCTCTCGGCACGCCGAGCAGGCCGGCCCGGTAGCGGGTGGGTGACGCGCCCGGTCCGCGACCTCCCGCTCCGGAGGTCCCCACCCGGAAGGCGAGCACCGGGTCTCGAGCCCGGTGCCAGCACGGGACCGGGAGCGTTCTACCGGTGGCCGAGGTGGGGCAGGACCGCGGGGGAGTCCCGGCCCGGCACCGGGTGCGCGGCCGAGTGGGAACGGGGTGGCGGGGTACTGCCGACCCGCCCCGGTCGACGGTCGTCGGGGAGCTTCCCCGCTCCCGCCGGGACGGCGTTTCCGGTCAGCGGTGCGGAGCCGGCTGGCACCGGGGGCAGTGGTAGACGATGCGGGCACTCGGCCCCGGTCCGAGCGTTCCCCGGCGGATCGTGGCCCCGCACCGTGCGCACGCCAGGCCAGCCCGCCGGTACACCCAGTGCCGTTGGCCGCGTCGCGACGAGCCCGTGGTGCGCTGGTCCCAGCGCCACGCGTTGGCCGCCAACAGCCTTCTGGCGAGGTCGACCGCGGCGGCCGGGTCGACGTCGGCCACCCGCGTCCAGGGTGACACCCGGAGGAGGAAGCAGATCTCGCACTGGTAGAGGTTGCCCAGGCCGGCCATCACCCGCTGGTCGAGCAGCGCCTCGCCCACGGCCCGCTCCGGGTCGGCCGCCAGCCGGCGCTCGGCCTCCCGGCGGTCGGTCTCTCCCCAGGTCCGGCCCAGCAGGTCGGGGCCGAGGTGCCCGACCAGCGACGCCTCCTCCCGGGTGGGCAGCAGCGCCAGGTCGTGCAGCAGGAATCCCACCGCCTCCTGGTCCTGGTTCGCCAACACCGCCCTGGCCTCGTGCGCGGGTCGCCGCCACCGTTCGCCGGGGCCGTGCACCCGCCAGGACCCGTCCATCCGGAGGTGGCTGTGCAGGCTCCGCCCGTCGTCGAACCGCACGAAGAGGTGCTTGCCCACCGAGTCGGCCTCGACGACGGTCCGGCCGGCGAGGTCGACCACGCTCAGGGCGGGGTGACGCAGTTCACCCCGCTGGAGCACCCGGCCGCCGAGCGCCGCGTCGAGCCGCCGTCCGGTCAGGAAGACCGTGTCACCCTCCGGCACGCCTCCGATGGTGCCATCCGGAGGAGGGGGGTGCCGGTACCGTGCCCTGGCTCAGTCGAGCGCGGGCTCGGCCTCGGGTTCCCGCCCGGCACGCCGGCCCCGCGCCGAGCGCAACACCCGGGCCAACAGGAGGTTGAACGCCAGCGAGACCTCCCGTGCCCCGGGGGTTCCCCACTGGTGGATGGGCATGCAGGCGCCTTGGGCCTGCTGGACGGCGAGGCGGTCGGGGAGCACCACCGGCATCACGAGGGGACCGAAGATCTCCCGGAGTTCGTTGATCCGGAACTGGTGTTCGTGGGAGCGGGGGCGTACCCGGTTCACCACGACACCCAACGGTTGCAGGTCGGAGTTGGTGTTCTCCCGTTCCGCCTGGACGGCCTCGAAGGCGCGCTGCACCCCGGAGACGGCGAACATCGTCGGTTCCGTCACGAGCATGGCGCGTTGGGCGGCCACCAGCGCGGACCGGGTGAGCTGGCCGAGCGAGGGCGGGCAGTCCAGGAGCACCAGCTGGTAGGGGGGAAGGCCCTCCTCCTCGTCCAGGCCGCGCACCGTCGTGAGCACCTCCCGCAGCCGGGAGAGCTGTGGCGCGCCCGGGTTGGGGACGTTGTGCCCCTCCGCGCCCTCCGAACCGACCAGGACGTCCAGTCCGTCCCCCCAGGAACTCGGTGCGATCGCCGAGCGCACCGTCTCCGGCGAGGGGTCGGCGAGGACGTCGGCCAGGTCGGCGTCCGTCTCGGCGGGATCCATCGCGGCCGTGGTGTTGCACTGGGGGTCGAGATCCACGACCAGGGTCCGCAGGCCCCGCCGCAACGCGGCGGAGGCGCACCCCAGCGCGACGGTCGTCTTCCCCACGCCGCCCTTCAGGCTGAGCACTGCCACCGTAGTAAGCACGGGATGCAGCCTACGTTCTGCGCCGATCAGTGGTGGAGCCGTCACTGCATCGGCCCAACGACGACCCCGCTGGTCCCGCTCGGACCGGGGTGGACAGCGGCGCGGGGCCGTGCGAGACGGAGGCGCGGACGCACCGGCGGTGGCGGGTGAGGTCGGGTCGACGGTGGTGTGGAGGGAGGCCGCGGCCCTTCCGGGACGGTGGGTTCTAGGCTCTGACCCATGGTTTCCGAGGCCGTGCTGTCCGCGTTGAACGTCGAACTGGTCGCGGTGCGCCGCCGCTCCGGGGCCGGGCGTCCGCCGAGGGTGCTCGACGTCGGTGGGGGCAGCGGGGTGTGGGCCGTGCCGCTGGCCGAGGCGGGGTGTGAGGTCACCGTCGTCGACGCGAGCCCCAACGCGTTGGCCACCCTGCGTACCCGGGCGGCGGACCGGGGGGTGCTGGAGCGCGTCACGTCCGTGCAGGGTGATTCCGAGGCCCTGACCGCCGTCGTGGAACCGGGCCGGGCCGATCTGGTGCTGGGTCACGGCCTCCTGGAGTACGTGGAGAACCCGGCCGCCGCGCTGGCGGAGCTGTCGGCGGTGGCGGCCCCGGGGGGCGCGGTCTCCGTGCTCGTGGCCAACCGGCACGCGACGGTCCTGCACCGCGTCCTCTCGGGACGGGTCACCGAGGCCAGGGACGTGCTGACCTCGGCGAGTGGAACCCTCGCGCCCGGCACCGGCGCGGACCCCCTGCTCCGCCGCTTCGACGCCGTCGGCCTGTCCGAGCTGGTGGCCGCGGCCGGGCTGGCCGTCGAACTGCTCCAGGGGGACGGGGCCGTCACCGACCTGGTGCCTGGATCGGTGCTGGAGACCTGCTCGCCGAGCGACCTCGCGGAACTGGAGTTGCTGGCGGCGCGGCAGCCACCCCTGCGCGAACTGGCGAGCCGGCTGCACGTGCTGGCGCGCCGGCCCCGGTGAGGAGACTCCCCCCCGGTTCGCCCGTTCCGGGGAAGACCGGGTGTCGGTGCCGCGCGTGGCGTCCTCCGCGACGAAGAATCGACTCACTGACCTCGTACGACGATAATGTGTGCGAGTGCGAACATTCTGGTGGTCGGTCCGGGTAGTGGTCGGGTTGCGCGGCTCGTATCCTTAGACATGACGCCCCATGAGGGCGTCCGCCGGAAGTCTCGAAGGATTGTCCGGCGCCGCAATCGCTGTGCCGGAGGAGGAGCCATGCCACTCTCCGAGCACGAGCAGCGTTTGCTCGACCAGATCGAGCGCGCGCTCTATGCCGAAGACCCCAAGTTCGCCTCCAACGTGCGTGGCGCACGCGTGCGGAGGCCTTCCAGGCGTCGGCGCCTCCAGGGCGTCGCGCTGCTGGCCGTTGGTTTGCTCACGCTCGTGCTCGGAGTGGTACTCCCGGTGCGGGTGGCGGACATACCGGTCATCAGCGTTTTCGGCTTCCTGCTCATGTTCGGTGGTGCCGTACTGATGTTGACCGCTCTTCGGGCCAGTTCCTCCGAGACCGAGGAACCTGCCGAAGGGGGAGGCGCAGGCGAGCCGCCACCGACGTCGCGGACGTCGAGGAGTTCCTTCTCCCAACGGATGGAGGAGCGGTTCCGCCGACGGTTGGACGGCGAATAGGACGTGGTGCGTGCGGCCCGGTGCGATGATCGGGCCGCGAGCCTAGCGTGTTCCTCCGCATCAGCAGGCAGGACGGGCATCCTGGTTTCGGACAGGGTGCCTTTTCTTCTCTCCGGGGGTGCCGCCGGTGGTCGGGCGGCAGTCCTTGGCGCCGGCAGCGGAGCGCCCTCGACCCAGCGACGCGGACCGGGGTGCGTCTCGCCTCCCGCCCTCGGGTGCGCGACGCCCGGGAGGCTGTCCGCCCGCTCGGGCGCCCTCCGCCGCGTGCGCGTTCGGCGCCGCGCGATCGGCTGACCGCCGCGCGGCGTCGGCCCACCAGCCGGGAGGGAACCCCCCGCCTCGTCCGCCAGCACACGCCGCCCACGGGCCGCGTGGAAGCCGCAGGCGTGGTCGACCGGCAGGACGGGCAGCCCGCTCCCCGTCCACCCGTCCCCGTCGGCACGGGGGAGGCCACGTGGCCGGGGCACGGCGCTCGGTCCGGCCCCCGCCCTCAGCCCGGCCCCGGGCCGGCGGGCGGCGCCTACTCGGCGCCCCCGGTGGACCGGCTCTCGGCCACCGCCCGACGCGACCGTCGACGCGTCGAAGGGGGAACGACGCGGTCGACCCACCGTGGCGGCGCGTTCCGGGCGAAGCCGGCCAACACCGCGTCCACCGCCCCGGCCAGTTCCCCGGGCGGGGCGGCCGAGGGCGCGTACCAGTCCCGTTCCACCGCCTCGGCCAGCACGGTCAGGCCCGCCACCGTCCGGCCGTCGAACCGGTACTGCCGGCTGAGGCGGTCGACGGCGATCCGGACCGTGTCCGATGCCGGGAGCGGCGCCCCCCGGTCGACGCAGAGGTCGAGCACCTCCGCCCAGCCGGCCGTCGCCGCACCGGCCCACCCCGACCGGACCGTCTGGAGCCGGATGCGGCGCCGCGAGGCGCGGAGCAGAGGTGGCAACGCGGCCACGACACCAGGGGGGATCAGGACCGCCGGCACCCACCAGAGGCCGTCCGGCCCCACCGGGAGCACCAACCACCACAACACCGGGACGAGGGTCGCCGCCCCCGCCCCGTACAGGGTGAACCGCAGGACCCGCCGGGTCGCGGCCACCGGTCGCAGCCACGCGACCAACGACCCGGGACCGGTGTCCGCGGCGTGCCGCCGCCGGGAGGCGGAGGCGGCCACCAGCGCCGTCAGAACGGCGGACACGAGCACACCC
>NZ_AGVX02000475.1 GCF_000239155.1 Actinoalloteichus spitiensis RMV-1378 | reverse complement strand
GGCCGGTGGGCCGGCCAGTGCTGGTAGCCGGTCCCACCCCGCTCCTCCTGCGCGCGGCCGGTGCCGCCACCGCGGTGCGGGACGCGTGTACGGTCCGTTCCTCCCGGGTGCGGTGCGGGAAGGGAACCGGTGCGGACACCTCACGGCGGGGCTCACGAGATCAATGGCTATCGCCTTTTCTGTATCCCCTGCAAGGCGGAATCAGGACCTGCACTCCAAAGAGTGAGAGACCGAAAATTCCGTTCCGAAAATTGCCCTATTTCCTGGCAGTTGTCGAAACTGAATCACGTTCGAGGTGGCTGATTGTCCGGCGGATGGGTTGAATGGGCGAATTGTCGGGACGGGTCGGTGTCGGCATCGGCGGAACGCGTCTGGTTGGACGCCGTCACCACGCCTCCCGCGATGTAGGGTCGGTGCGGGGAGGAGGGCGGCGCCGCTGCCGCGCGGTGCGGGCTTTCTTTCCGTGTGCCCGGAAGTCGTCGACCTTCCCGAAAAACTCGGCCCGACCCGAAAAACGCGAGAGAGGTTCCATGAGAGACGAGATCCGCCAGTTCATCCTGGCCGTCCTCGGTGTCGAGCAGAACTCCGATTCCCCGGACAGCGCGACCGGCCGGGTCTCGCTCGGGCTGGACGACCTCACCGAGGAGCGTTTCCGGGAACTCGTGGGGAGCGTGGAGCGCGAGTACGGGATCACGCTGGCCGACGACCCGATCGCCTACGGCTCGCTGCGCACCGTCAACGACCTCGTCGAACTCGTGCTGTTGCGGCGCCTCGCCGCCAGGGAACCCGAATCCGTCGACTGAACCCGTACGCCCCCCGCGACGGGATGGGCGCTCGCCGGCCACCTCGACCCCGCCTGCCGGGCCGAGGTGGCGTTCGGACGCTCGCCCGGTCCTCACGCCAGCGCGCAGGCCGAGCCGTTGAGGGTGAACGCGGTCGGCCCGGTGTTCACCGTGGTCCAGGTGGCGGTGAACCCGACGGTCACCGAACCTCCCGAGGGGATGATCGCGGTGTGCGGGGCGTTGGTCACCCGCACGTCACCGTCCCGCTGCTCGACGACACCGCCCCACAGGTTCTGGATGCGTTGGCCATCGCGGAGGGTCCAGTCCAGCCGCCAGCCGTTCACCTCGGCGGAACCGGTGTTGCCGATGACCAGCTCCCCCTGGAAGCCGCCCGGCCACTGGTTGACGACCCGGTAGCCCACCGAGCACGAGGGACCGGTGCCACCGCCACCGTCCTCCCCGTACACCGAGGCCTCCACGGAGGTGTCGGCGATCCCGTTCCCACCGTGGAAGATCCGCTCGCCCCACGAGGTGAGGCTGTTCCCGTCGAAGTCGTTGACCATGTCGAGGTAGCCGACCTCGCTGCTGTTGCCGCTCCAGGACCAGCCGATGTACCCGAGCCCCCGGGTCTCGGCGCCCGCCATGATGGCGTCCTCGTCGGGGTCGCCGTCGGAGTGGTAGTGCCCGAACTCGCCGATGACCAGCGGCAGGTTCGCGTCCTGGAAGGCCGCCAGGTAGTCGTCGACCTTCGTCGCGGTGTCGTACACGCCGTACATGTGGATCGAGAACACCGTGTTGCCCGCCGGGTCGCTGGCGAAGACCTCCTCGGCGTTGTCCCGCATGGTGAAGGTCCAGTCCTGCCCCCAGTTGGGGGCGTCCACCAGCAGCGTGTGGGTGAACCCGGCCGACCGCAGTCGTTCGATCGCGCCGATGGTGTCCGCCGTCCACGCCTCGTACCCGGTGTTGCCGTGCGGTTCGTTGCCGATGTTGACGATGACGTAGGCCTCCTCGCCCTCCACGGCCTCCCGCACGTCGAGCCAGTAGTCCACGGCCTGGTCCAGGCTGGCCGCGCCGTCCTGCTCCCCGTACCCGGTCGTGTCGTGGACCTCCAGCACGCAGATCAGCCGGTTGGCCTTGCACAGCGAGACCACGTTCGCGACGTCGTCGACGTCGTTGCGCTCCCAGCGGTGTCCGCTGCTCAGCACCACGCGCACGGTGTTCGCGCCCAGTGCCTTGATGTCAGCGAAGGCACCGGTCTCGTGGGTGAACCACGCGTGGGGGTGGCTGACCCCGCGCATGACGAACTCGGTGCCGTTCGCGTCGTACAACCGGCCGTCGGAGACGGTGAAGCCCGCCTGGGCGTGGGCTGAGGGGGTGACGACGAACAGGGTGAGCAGTAGGGAGGCGAGCAGGGTTCCTGCGGTTCTCAGTGGGTTCCTCATGACCTGCCTTCTGGGGTGACCAGTGGTCCGGACAGGGAACTGTCGGACCGAGGAAGGCACTCGGATCCGGGCGGCCCGTTCAGCATAGGACCGGTGCTCCCACCCGCTCAATGACGCGGACGGCCGCCGCGACGGGGGTACCGCCGGCCCAGGGAGCTCGGCCGTCCGGGCCCGCCCGGCCCTCGGGTCGGCGCCCCTCCCGGGCTCCCCGCGTTCGGGTGACAGCGGGGCGGGCACGTGTGAAACCGCGATCGACCGGTAACGCGAGGGGCGGCGGCATCGACACCGAGGGCATCAGGACCATGAACAGGGAGGTCGACCATGTCCGACACCCGGCGTGCCGCGCTGTTCGCCTTGGGCGGCGTGTTCCTCCTCGCCGCGGTCGCGCTGCTCTGGTACCCGCCCGCGGCGGCGGGGGTCCTCCTCGCGATGGCGGTGGGCTACGGGCTGATCAGCTGCGCCAACGACCCGGCGCGCGCCGACGCCCGGCTCTGGACGCGCAACGGCCACTGACCACGGCGAGGCCGGCCGGCGCCTCCGGCCCGGCGGGTTCGCCCGTCCCCTGATCCGCCCTCCCCGCCGGGACCGGTCAGCGTGCGACCAGGCGGCACCGGTTCGGCCCGAGGGGCGTCAGGGTCACCCCCTGACCGACCGGGACCGAGCCGTCGACCGGCTCGAACCGGTACGCGCTCGCCAGCATCGACAGGGCCAGCACCGTCTCCAGCATGGAGAAGTGCTGGCCGATGCAGGCCCGGGGCCCACCGCCGAAGGGGTACCAGGCGTAGCGGGGCCGGCCGGCCTCCCGCTCCGGGAGGAAGCGGTCGGGGTCGAACCGCTCGGGTTCGGACCAGTAGGCCGGATGCCGGTGGGTCACCCACGGCATGAGCGCCACCTCCGTCCCGGCCGGGATGTGGTGGCCGTCGATCTCGGTGTCCGTGCGGGCGCTGCGCGCGATCACCGGGGCGGACGGGTAGAGGCGCAGCGCCTCCTTGACCACCCGGGTGGTGTGTTCGAGTTCGTGCAGATCGGCCGGCCCCGGTTCCCGGCCACCCAGCACCCGGTCGACCTCCTCCCGCAACCGCCGCTGCTCCTCGGGGTGGGTGGCGAGCAGGTGCAGGGAGAAGGACAACGCCGTCGCCGTCGTCTCGTGGCCGGCGAGGAGGAAGAGCAGCACCTGGTCCCGCACCTCGGAGGGGGAGAGGCGGTCACCGTCGTCGTCCCGGGCGCGGATGAGCCGGCTGAGCAGGTCGTCGCCGGCCGCGCCGGCCGCCGTGCGCTCGGCGATGATCTGGTCGCACAGGGCGTAGAGCTCGGACCTCGCCGAGGCGACCCGCCGGTTGGCGGGGGTGGGCCAGCCGCGAGGGGTCCGGACTGGGCTGGTCCCGCGCCGGTAGGTCCAGGCGTTCAGCACCGGGAAGCACCGTTGGATGGTCGGGACCGCCGCGCTGCCGTCCGCCCCGAAGAGCAGGCGGGTCACCACCCGCAGGGTCAGGTCGGTCATCTCCCCGGCGATGTCGATCACCTCGCCGTCGCGCTCCCGCCACCCGTCGAGCGTGCGGCTGGTCTCCTCCCGGATGCCCTCGGCGTAGCCGTCGACCCGGCGCCGGGTGAACAGCGGCTGGACCAGGCGGCGCTGGCGCACGTGGTCGTCCCCGTCGCTGGTCAGCAGGCCGTCCCCGATGACCGCCCTGATCTCCTGGTACAGGTGGCCTCCCTTGTGGAACGGGGCGCCCGCCGACAGGACCCGGGCCACGCCGCTCGCCGAGAAGACGGCGTGGAAGGAGACGCGCAGTCCCGGCGGGCCCGCGGCGAACCGGACGACGTCACCGCTGTCCCGGCAGGCACGCAGGTAGGTCTGGAGCGCGTCACGGCGGAGGTCGAGCAGCGAGCCCAGGACGGGGACACCGGCGGCGACGGGGGTGCGGAGCGAGCTCATCGGCGGCTCTCCCAATCTTGTGGTTCGTACGGCGTGACCGACGGGGGCGCCGGGCCACCACCGGCGGCTCGGCGGGGCCGGGCCCCCGCGGCCCC
>NZ_AGVX02000476.1 GCF_000239155.1 Actinoalloteichus spitiensis RMV-1378 | reverse complement strand
GTCCGTCGCGGAGCCCGCGAGGTGGCGCTGCCGGTGGCGACCGTCGACCGCCAGCAGGAGGGCGAACCCCACCGCACCGGCCGCGAAGGTCCACCAGGGCAGCATCTCCCTGGCCAGGGACGCGGGGATGGCGAACACGGACAGCAGCAGCAGACCGGCGGCGGCCGGCGCGCGAAGCCCCACCGCGAGCAGGTCCGCCGCCACGGCCACCACGCCGATGCTCAGCATGAGCAGGCACAGGATGGGCGCGGTCGCCTCCACCGGGGGGACCCCGACCCTGACCTGTTCGAGGGATTCGCCCAGCAGCCCCACCACCTCGCGCGCCGCGTCGGCCCCGGGCAGCACGCCGAGGACACCGCTCCCGGTGAACAGGGTGGTCACCAGGCAGCACAGGACGAACAGCTGGGTGATGACGGTGACCCACTCCGGCAGCCTCAGCGCACGCAGCGCCACGCCGGCGGCCCCGACGGGGAACACCGCCAGCGCCACCAGGAGGATCGGCCCGGCCCCGTCGACGATGCCGGTGACCGCGCTCGCGGCGCCGAGCATCGCCAACCCGCACAGGACCGCGTTCGGGACCTGGCGCCCCTGGCCGGTCCGGTCCACCTCCACGTCCGTCATCACCCGACTCCTCCGTGCCAGACCGCGCGGGGAGCCGTCGTCGCCGGTGGGCCTTCCGCGCCCCGCCCGCACAAGCGCGCCCACACCGCGCCCATCTCCTCACCGGGAAGCGGGGTGACGACACGCCACCCGGCGGCGCGGAGTACGCGCGCCGCGGGTTCCTGGCTGGGCGCCATCGTGTCGCCAAGACCCGCCCACTGCCGGACGTCGAGGAGGACCGCGCTGGTCCGGCTCCCCGACGGCCGGCGGACCGCGAGCCGGTGCGCCTCGTCCGCCGACAGCATGCCCAGCACCGCCACCAGGTCGCGTCCCTCGGCGGGGTCCGCCTCCAACGTCAGTTCCCGCCGCCGGGAGGGTGCCAGCCTGGCCAGGGTGTCGAGCACGACGGCATCGCTGCGGGCGCCGAGGACGTCCTCGGCGAGCAGCGGAACCCCCTCGTTGGTCAGGAGCCGGAGGCCCTTGCCCGCGCTGCTGAGGTGCAGGCAGACACTGGCGGTGAACGACACCGCCCACTCCAGGCTCGACGTCGGCCCCGGGCCGCGGTGTGCGGCGTTGCGCACGTCGACCAGCACCGTCGTCCCTCCTACCCAGGGCCGTTCCTCGACCCGCACCATCAGCTCGTCCCGACGCGCGGTGGAGCGCCAGTGCACCCGGCGCATGTCGTCGCCGTGCCGGTAGGGGCGCACGACGACGTCGTCCAGCCCCTGACCCGACCGCGCCCTGGCGATGCCCTCCTCGCCCCGCCCGGTGGCCGCCCCGGCCGGGTGCCCGGCGAGCTTCTCGACCCGGGGGGTCACCACGAAACGCAGCTGTTCGCCCAGCGCCTCGTCGTGTTCGGCGAGGCCGAAGGCGTCGGTGAACCTCGCCGCGAGCGGACCCACGGTGTGGACGCCCCGCAGGGTGGGACGGAGTTCGTAGGTCAACACGACGCACTGCCCCCGCACCGGTCGGGGAGCGAGGAAGCGGGGGCGCTCGCCGAGCGAGTAGGGCAGGGAGTCCTGGAGGACCATCGTCCCGCCGCCCAACGTTCCCCGTCCCCGGACGGTGAGGCGCATCCGCGCGACGTCCCCGGCCTGGACCCGGGCCGGGTTGATGGCTCGCTCGACGCTCACCTGCGTGCGCGACCGGCGTGTCACCAGAGCGGACAGCAGCGGCAACAGCAGGGTGAAGAGGCCCACCCGCAGCAGGTCGCGTTCGTCGAGCACGACGGAACACAGGGCCGCCGCGGTGCCGGCCGCGAACAGGCACCGGCCTCGGGTCGTCAGTCCGGAGAGCGCTGTCAATCTTCTGCCTTCTCGTCGTCGCCGGAGGTTGTTGGTCGTCGAGGAACCGGGGGACGCGGAAGGCGACGGAGGCTGTCCGGCCGATCGGTCACGGGAATGGTGTCTCAGCGTGCGCGGTGCGCCGGCTCGACCGGCCACTGACCGCTCCGCTGCGTCGAACCGGTCCCCTGCGGGACGGGCACCCGTTGCAGCAGCCCGTGCACGACCTCGGCGGGGGAGCGCCGGGCGGCCTGGGCCTCCGGCGCGAGGACCAGCCGGTGGGCCAGGACGGTCACGGCGACGGACTGGAGGTCGTCGGGGATCACGTACTCCCGTCCCGCGAGCGCGGCCTGGGCGCGGGCGGCCCTGACCAGGTGCAGCGTCGCCCTCGGGGAGGCACCCAGCCGGACGTCGGGCGTCCGGCGGGTGGCCGCCACCAGGTCGACGGCGTAGCGGCGGACCTCCGAGGACATGTGCAGCGCGCGCACCGCGTGCGTCATCTCCCGCACCTGCGCCGCCGTGCACACCGCTCTGAGGTCGGCGAGCGGGTCGTGCCCGGAGTGCTCGTCCACCATCGCCAGTTCGGCCGCCGGGTCCGGGTAGCCGATCGACACCCGGCACGTGAAGCGGTCCCGTTGGGCCTCCGGCAGGGCGTAGGTGCCCTCCATCTCCACCGGGTTCTGGGTCGCGATCACCATGAACGGCGCCGTCAACGCGTAGGTCTGCCCGTCGACGGTGACCTGGCGCTCCTCCATGCACTCCAACAGCGCCGACTGGGTCTTGGGCGAGGCCCGGTTGATCTCGTCGCCGACGACGACGTTGGCGAACACGGGGCCGGCGCGGAACTCGAAGGAGCTGTTCTGCCGGTTGTAGATGGACACGCCCGTGATGTCGCTGGGCAGCAGGTCCGGGGTGAACTGCACCCGGCTCACGGTGCCACCGACCGACTTCGCCAGCGCCTTCGCCAGCGACGTCTTGCCCACCCCCGGCACGTCCTCCACCAGGAGGTGCCCCTCGGCGAGCAGGGTGATCATCGCCACCCGCACCACCTCGGGCTTGCCGACGATGACGCGTTCCATGTTCGCCGCGATCCGACCGGTGATCGCGTGCAGCTCGGACAACCCGAGCGTGCCGCTCCGGTGTCGGTCCTCGGCCGGGGCCGCTCGCTCGTTCGGCGGCGCTGCGGACTCGGTACTCGGCGTCACACGACCTCCTGTGCATCGCAGGCGTCCCGACACCGCCGCTCCCTCGGGAGGGGCCGGACCCCGCGCCGGCGCCCTGGATGAGGCGGTGTCGGACGCAGTCTGTCAAACGTCGCCGGGGTCGCCCCGTGACGAGTGCGGCGGCAGCCAACACTGGCAGCCCGGGATGATGATCTCCATTCTTCCCCACCGCGTACCGGTCGGAGGCGGAACCGACCATCTGCCGGGTTGTCGGCGCGGGCGCCGACGCCGCGCGCGGTGGCCGACACGCGAGCGGCCCCCCACGACCCCCCACCGCGCGTCACTCGTCCTACCAGCGGAAACGGACCACGATCCGGGCTCGTCCCGTCCCGATCCGCGTTGACGGTGGGCCGTGGTGGGGTAATGTGGCGCGCGGTGGGGCGACGGGGACCCCACGGCCGGTTCCACCCGAGCCGGGCGGGGAGGTGGTGCGGGGTGTTCCTCGGCACGCACAGTCCCAAGCTCGACGACAAGGGCAGGCTGACGCTGCCGGCCAAGTACCGGGACGCGCTCGCGGAGGGTCTGATGGTCACCAAGGGCCAGGATCACTGCCTGTACGTCTTCCCCCGCGCCGAGTTCGAGGAGATGGCGCGCCGCGTCGCGCAGGCGCCGCTGACGAACGAGTCCGTCCGCGCCTACCAGCGCTACCTCTTCGCCGGCACCGACGAACAGAAACCCGACGGGCAGGGCCGCGTCACCGTCGTCCCGGAGCTGCGCCGCTACGCGAACCTCCGGAAGGACTGCGTCGTGATCGGCGCGATCACCCGACTGGAGATCTGGGACGCGGAGGCGTGGCAGACCTACCTCGACCAGCACGAGGACTCCTACGCCCAGGCGAGGGAGGAGGTCCTGCCCGGGATCTTCTGAAGACGGACCGGGCAGGTTCGAGCAGAGCTGGGAATCGGGTGCGGTGAGGCCTCGGTCCGCTCGGCTGACGGCCCTGGCACACCTTCCCCGGTGCCAGGGCACTCGGGCGGGCGGGGACCTGACCGCACCCGATTCCTCCGTTTTCCGGACCCGGCGGTGAGCCGGGAGCGATGATCCGGATGATGGGGCGCCGACGACGAAGGAGGAGGCCATGGGCGACGAGCCAACGGCCGTCCCCGGCGGTGCCGACGCCCGCGTGGGGGACGACGGGACGACGGCGGAACGGCGTTCCGGCGGGGGGTACAGCCACGTTCCCGTCATGCTCGACAGGGTGCGTGAACTCCTCGCACCGGCCCTGACCGCCGAGCGGCCGGTGGTGGTCGACGCCACCCTCGGGCTCGGGGGGCACGCCGAGGCGCTGCTCACCGCCTTCCCCCAGCTCACCGTGGTCGGTCTCGACCGCGACCCGCAGGCGCTGGAACTCGCGGGAAACCGCCTCCGCCCCTTCGGCGACCGGATCAGGCCCGTGCACGCGGTCTACGACGAACTCCCCGACGTCCTGGCCGACCTGGGGACGCCCCTGGTGCAGGGCGTGCTGTTCGACCTCGGGGTCTCCTCCCTGCAACTCGACGCCCGTGACCGCGGCTTCGCCTACGCCCAGGACGCGCCGTTGGACATGCGGATGAACCAGGGCACCGGTCCCAGCGCGGCGGACGTCCTGAACGACTACCCCACCAAGGACCTCGCCCGGATCCTGCGCGAGTACGGCGAGGAGCGGTTCGCCAGCCGCATCGCCGCCGCCATCGTCAGGGAACGGGCCAAGGAACCCTTCACGACCAGCGGGCGACTGGTCCAGCTGCTCTACGACGTGGTACCAGCGCCGGCCCGCCGCAGCGGCGGGCACCCCGCGAAACGCACCTTCCAGGCCCTGCGCATCGAGGTCAACGCCGAGCTCGACGTCCTGCGCGGGGCGATCCCCGCCGCCGTGGACAGCCTCGCGGTGTCGGGTCGCCTCGTCGTGCTGTCCTACCACTCCCTGGAGGACCGGATCGTCAAGCGGGCGCTGGCGCCGCGCACCGAGTCGAGCACGCCGGCCGGGCTGCCGGTCGAACTTCCTGGACACGAACCGGAGCTGCGCCTGCTGGTCAGGGGCGCCGAACAGGCCGGTGAGGACGAGATCCAGGAGAACCCGAGGGCGGCCTCGGTCCGCCTGCGGGCCGCCGAACGGATCCGGAAACCCAGGGAGGCACAGCCATGACCACCCGCACGCCCACCCGGGGTCGCCGTGAGCGGACCATCGGAACGCCCGTCCGCCAGGCGGGTGCGCGGAGCGAACCCCCGCGCCGGGACGCTCCGAGTCCACGGCGGCGCCGCCGGAGCGGGCTGGGTGGGCTGTTGGCGAGCTCGGGGAGCAAGGCGACCAAGGCTCCCTTCGTGCTCCTGGTGATGGCCCTGCTCAGCACGGGCCTCGTCGCCACCCTCTGGTTGTCGACCGCCGCGGGTGACGACGCCTACTACCTCGAACAGTTGCAGTCCGACGTGGACTCCCTGACCGAGGAGACGGCGGCGATGCGCCAGGACATCGCCCGGCAGGAGGCCGCGCCCGCGCTCGCCGAACGCGCCCAACAGCTCGGCCTGGTCGCGGCGCGGGACCCGGCCCGTCTCGTCGTCGGCCCGGACGACTCCGTGCGGGTCGTCGGCACCCCGACCCCCGTGGAGGCGCCCGTCGCGGTGGCCGGTGGCAGCGGGGGGACCGACGAGGACACCACGACCGGCGAGGAACGGGACGGCGACGACGACCGGGCCGCGGAGGGGGATGACGCGTCCTCCGGTGGCACCGACGGCCCGACCTCCGACGAGGACGAGCCGTCCCCGGACACCTCGGGGGAGGACCCCGGCAGCCACGTCCTCGACGCCGCCGGGGACCAGGCGCGGGAAGGAGGCGAGGACTGATGCCCTCCAGCACCCGCCGTCGCCCCACCCGGAGCTCGGGGCAGCTCCGGT
This sequence comes from Actinoalloteichus spitiensis RMV-1378, assembly GCF_000239155.1. GTDB lineage: Bacteria > Actinomycetota > Actinomycetes > Mycobacteriales > Pseudonocardiaceae > Actinoalloteichus_B > Actinoalloteichus_B spitiensis. The sequence goes on along the minus strand of NZ_AGVX02000476.1, from coordinate 8,970 downwards.
CCTCCCGGCCGCGTGGACCCTTCGACGCACGGCAGCACAGCCTCCGGCTGCGGATCGCTCGCCTGGGACTCGCCGTCGCACTGCTCGCCGCCGGCGTCAAGCTCGTCCAGGTGCAGACCGTCGAGGCCGCCGCCCTGTCCGAGCAGTCGTTGCGGCAACGGGAGGTCTCCCAGCGCATCCACGCCGAGCGTGGCGCCATCTACGACAGGGAGGGCAACCCGCTGGCGCTCAGCGGGGAGGCGCGGATGCTCACCGCGAGCCCGAACCAGATCGAGAGCGACCGCGAGGAACTGGGGGAGGACCCCGCCGAGTACAAGCGGAACATGGCCTCCTTCATCAAGGAGGTGCTCGGGGACGCCGTCGACGAGGAGACCCTGCGGGAGGCCCTGTTCCGGGACGCCAGGTTCACCTACCTCACCAGCAAGCCCATCGAGCCGAGCAAGGCCGACGAGATCACCGCCGAGTACCCGGAGATCGCCACCGAGTACCGGGCGACCAGGACCTACCCGGGCGGCCACCTGGCCTCCAACATCCTGGGCTTCGCCAACTGGCGCCTCGACCAGGACGAACCGAGGGTGCTGGGCATGGCGCACCTGGAGAACTCGGAGAACACCCTGCTCGCCGGTCGCGACGGGGAACGCATCCTCAGCCTCGACCGGGCCAGGAACATCACCATCCCCGGGTCGACCCGCGTCATCGAGGAGGCCACCCCCGGCTCCAGCCTGGCGCTCACCCTCGACTCCGACCTCCAGTACGTGTTGCAGGACGAACTCGCCTCCTACGTCGCCGAGACCGGAGCGGAGAGCGGCAGCGCCGTCGTCCTGGACGCCAGGACCGCCGAGGTCTACGCCCTGGCCAACGACGTCAGCTTCGACCCCAACGACACCAGCGGCGCCACCCGGGAGGAGATGGGCAACCCGGCGGTCACCCACGCCTTCGAACCCGGGTCGGTCGCCAAGGTGGTGGCCGCCGCCGGGGCCATCGAGGATGGCCACCTGCGCCCGGACAGCGTGCTCGACGTGCCGGGGAGCATCCAGGTCGCCGACCGCGTGATCAGGGACGCGTGGTCGCACAACGTCGAGCGGATGACCCTGACCGGGGTGCTGGCGCGTTCCTCCAACGTCGGAACCCTGATGGTGGCCGACCAGCTCGGCCGGGAACGGTTCGCCGAGATGCTCGGCCGCTTCGGTCTTGGTGAGCGTACCGGAGTGGGTCTTCCGGGGGAGAGCGCCGGTTACGTTCCCCCACTCGGCCAGTGGTCCGGCAGTACCTTCGGCAACCTGCCCATCGGCCAGGGGCTCAGCGTCACCGTCCTGCAGATGGCGGGCATGTACCAGGCGATCGCCAACGACGGGGTCCGGGTGCCGCCGAGGATCATCCAGGCGGAGATCTCCCCGGAGGGCGACCGCATCGACCGGCCCCGGCCGGAGGGGGTCCGGGTGGTCAGCCCGGAGACGGCTCGGACCGTCCGCGACATGCTGCGGGCGGTGGTCCAGGACGCCCCGGGGCAACGGGGTACCGGCACCGCGGCGGCGCTGCCCGGCTACCAGATCGCGGGCAAGACGGGGACGGCGCAGCAGATCGACCCCGAGTGCGGCTGCTACAGCCGGCAGGACCACTGGATCACCTTCGCGGGCATGGTGCCCGCCGAGGACCCCCAGTTCGTGGTGGCGGTCATGCTGAACCGGTTGGGCACCGAGCACAGCAGTTCCTCCGCGGCGCTGTTCCGGGAGATCGCCTCCTACCTGACCCAGCGGTACGAGATCCCCCTGTCGGAGGAGTCCAGCCCCGTGGTCGAGCTGACGCTGCGCTGAACCCCGGCGACGGCGCGCCCATGCCCGGCCGACCCGGTGACCCACCCCTGGGGTTCCGGTCTCGACGGGCGGATCCTGCCATCTGGCGGGAAGATCCAGGAGAGGAGCCGTGTGTCAAGGGGCCGGTGGCCCGTCGGTAGCCTTTCGCCCGTGTCCGTCCTCTCCAATCCGAAAGCAGCCATGGCCTCGTTGCGACCACACCGAGTAGAGCCGAGGTCAGTTGCCGAGCTCGCCAGTCTGGTGGCGGCCCGCCCACTGGCCGAGACGGGTACACCGTCCACAACGGACACCGCCGCCGCGGTCGTCACCGGTGCCACCCTGCGCGCCCAACAGGCGCGGCCCGGGGACCTCTTCGCCGCGCTGCCCGGCGGCCGGGCGCACGGCGCCGACTTCGCCGGCCAGGCGGTGGCCGCCGGCGCGGTGGCCATCCTGACCGACGAGGAGGGCGCCGCCAGGGCGACCGCCGCCGGCCAGCCCGTTCCGGTGCTGGTGCACCCCGATCCCCGGGCCGCGCTGGGGCCGCTCGCCGCCAGCATCTACGGCGACCCCTCCCACTCCCTCCAGGTGATCGGCGTCACCGGCACGGCCGGGAAGACCACCACGACCTACCTGCTCGACGCCGGTCTGCGGGCGGCCGGGCAGACGACCGGCCTGGTGGGCACCGTCGAAACCCGTGTCGCCGGGGAGCGGCTCGGCAGCGCCTTCACCACACCGGAGGCCCCCGACCTCCAGGCGCTGTTCGCCGTGATGGTCGAACGCGGCGTCCGATCGGTGTCGATGGAGGTCTCCAGCCACGCACTCAGCCTCGGCCGGGTCGCCGGTACCCGCTTCGCCGTGGGCGCGTTCACGAACCTCTCCCAGGACCACCTCGACTTCCACCCCGACCTCGAGCACTACTTCGCCGCCAAGGCGAAGCTGTTCGACGGCAGGGCCCGCCGCGAGGTCGTCTGCGTGGACGGTCCGTGGGGCGCCCGCCTGGTCCGCGACGGCACCGTGACCGTGTCGACCGGCGGCGGAGCGGCCACCTGGACGGCACGCGACGTGGAGGCGATGCCCACCGGGGAGCAGCGGTTCGAGGCAGTCGGCCCGGAGGGGATCGTCGCCAGGGTGTGGCTCCGGCTCCCCGGCGCCTTCAACATCGCCAACGCGCTGGTCGCCGCAGCGTGCCTCCACGAGGCCGGGGTACCCGTCGACGCCATCGAACGCGGGCTCGCCGCCGTCGACGTGCCCGGCCGGATGGAACGCGTCGCCCTCGGCCAGCCCTTCGTCGCCATGGTCGACTACTCCCACAAGCCGGCGGCGGTGGCCGCGATGCTCGACGCCGTCCGCGCCCAGACCCGGGGCCGGGTGATCACCGTCCTGGGGTGCGGCGGGGACCGGGACACCGGCAAGCGCCCGGCCATGGGAGAGACCGCCGCGCGGGGCAGCGACCTGCTCATCATCACCGACGACAACCCGCGCAGCGAGGACCCGGCCTCCATCCGCGCGGAGATGCTGCGTGGCGCCTACGAGGTCCCCGACGTGCAGCGCGGGGACGTCGTGGAGATCGGCGACCGCCGCGACGCCATCGTCGAGGCGGTGAGGCGCGCCGCCCCCGGTGACGTGCTGGTCGTGGCCGGCAAGGGCCACGAGACCGGGCAGGACGTCGCCGGCGTCGTCCACCCGTTCTCCGACCGGGAAGTTCTCGCGGAGGCCATCGAGGCCCGCGCTGTTGAGGAGGCACGGTGATCAGGCTCAGCCTGGCTGAGATCGCCAGGGCCGTCGGTGGACGGCTGCACGGCTGCGATGGTTCGGTCGAGGTGACCGGATCGGTGGAGTTCGACTCCAGGAAGGTCGGGCCGGGCGGCCTGTTCGTGGCGCTGCCCGGGGAGCGGGTCGACGGCCACGACTTCGCCGCGCGCGCGGTGGGCCAGGGAGCGGTGGCCGTGCTGGCCGCCCACGAGGTCGACGCCCCCGCCGTCATCGTCCCGCCGGTCGCCGCCGGTTCCGGTCCGAGCGGCAACCCCATGGTGCTGGCCGCCGACGTCGCGGGGGAGGGCGCCGCGGTCCTCGCCGCGCTGGCCGCCCTGGCCAGGGACGTCACCAACCGGTTGACCGCGCCCGGCCGCCCCGACGGGGACCTGACGGTGGTGGGGATCACCGGGTCCTCCGGCAAGACCTCCACCAAGGACCTCGTGGCGCAGGTCCTGCGGCCGCTGGGCCCGACCGTCGCGCCACCTGGCTCCTTCAACAACGAGATCGGCCACCCCTGGACCGTGCTGCGCGCCGACGAGGACACCCGGCACCTCGTCCTGGAGCTGTCGGCCCGAGGCGAGGGGCACATCGCGGCCCTGTGCGAGGCCGCCCCGCCCCGGATCGGGGTCGTGCTCAACGTGGGCAGCGCCCACCTCGGCGAGTTCGGCTCGCGGGAGGCGGTGGCCAGGGCCAAGGGCGAACTGCCCGCCGCCCTGCCCCCCGCTGCCGACGGCGGTGTCGCCGTGCTCAACGCCGACGACCCCCTCGTGGCCGCGATGGCGGAGCGGACCGCCGCGCGGGTCGTCCGGGTCGGGCTCGCGCCCTCCGCCGACGTCCGAGCGGAGGACGTGGTCCTCGACGAGCAGGCCAGGGCCAGCTTCCGGCTGGTGGCACCGCAGGGGGAGGCGCCGGTGCGCCTCGGGCTGCACGGCGCGCACCACGTCGGCAACGCGCTGGCGGCGGCGGCCGTCGCCCTCGAGTGCGGAGCGGACGTCGCGGACGTGGCCGCCTCGTTGTCCTCGGCGGTCCGCCGGTCGCCGAGGCGGATGGAGGTCACCGACCGTGCCGACGGGGTGACCGTGGTCAACGACTCCTACAACGCCAACCCGGAGTCGGTGCGGGCGGCGCTGAAGACACTGGCCACGATGGCTCGGGACGCCCCCGCCGGTCGGCGGCGCAGCTGGGCCGTGCTGGGGCTGATGGGCGAGCTGGGCGAGGACTCCGCCACCGCGCACGACGAGATCGGCCGGTTGGCGGTGCGGCTGGACATCAGCCGCCTTGTTGTAGTCGGTGAGGAGGCCCGCCCCATGTACCAGGGCGCGTGCCTGGAAGGTTCCTGGGGCGAGGAGGCGGTACTGGTGCCCGACGTCGGATCGGCGGCGCGGCTCCTGGAGGAGGAGCTGCGGCCGGGGGACGTGGTCCTGGTGAAGGCGTCGAAGGTCGCCGAGCTGTGGCGGGTCGCCGAGAGCCTGCTGGCCGGTGAGCGCACCGACGCCGCGGGAGGTGTCGCGTGAGAGCGATCCTCATCGCGGCCGCCGTCGCGCTGGCCGTCTCCATCCTGCTCACCCCCTACCTGATCCGGCTGTTCTCGAAGCAGGGCTTCGGCCAGGAGATCCGGGAGGAGGGCCCGCAGAGCCACCAGGCCAAACGCGGCACCCCCACCATGGGTGGCGTCGCGATCCTCGTGGCGATCTGGGCCGGGTACTTCGTCACCCACCTCACGGTGGGCGACGGACCCACCGCATCCGGCCTGATAGTCCTGCTGCTCACTTCGGTCCTCGGTCTCGTCGGGTTCCTCGACGACTTCCTCAAGATCCGCAAGCAGCGCAACCTCGGTCTGAACAAGACGGCGAAGCTGGTCGGGCAGTTCGTCGCGGCCATCTCCTTCGCCGTGCTGGCCGTCAACTTCCCCAATTCGGACGGGTTGACCCCGGCCTCGACCCACCTGTCGTTCCTGCGGGACTTCGCCGCCGTCTCCTTCGGTGTCGTCGGGTTCATCGTGTTCTGCAACCTGGCGGTCATGGCCTGGTCCAACGCGGTGAACCTCACCGACGGCCTCGACGGCCTCGCGGGTGGCACGGCCGCGATGGTGCTGGCCAGCTACGTGCTGATCACCTTCTGGCAGTTCCGCTACGACTGCGGGCTGCGGGACACCGCGGGCTGCTACGCCGTCCGCGACCCGCTGGACCTCTCGATCCTCGCCGCCGCCGCGATGGCGGGCTGCATCGGCTTCCTGTGGTGGAACGCCGCGCCCGCGAAGATCTTCATGGGTGACACCGGCTCGCTGGCCCTCGGCGGTCTGCTCGCCGGCCTGTCCATCACCACCAAGACCGAGCTCCTCATGGTCATCATCGGTGGTGTGTTCGTCGTCGAGGCCGCCTCCGTCAGCCTCCAGGTGCTGGTCTTCCGGACGACGAAGAAACGGATCTTCCGAATGGCTCCGTTCCACCACCACTTCGAACTGGGGGGATGGGCGGAGACGACCGTCATCATCCGGTTCTGGTTGATGGCGGGGGTGACCTGCCTGTTCGGGCTTGGCGTGTTCTACAGCGACTGGGCCGTGGAGTTCGGTCTCACCCCGTAGCCGAGGGCAGCTGGGACCGGGAACGTTCGAGGAAGTGGGAGAGGCAGTGGACGCAAGCGCCCTCACCGGGAGGCGCGTGCTGGTCACCGGGGCCGGTGTCTCCGGGGTGTCGGCGGCCAGGGCGCTGGTGGCGGCCGGGGCCGAGGTGACGGTCGCGGACGGGTCGGAGCAGCGGCTGGCCGAGCTCGACCTTCCCGGGGTCGACACCCTGGCCGGCGCCACCCGACCACCCGAGGGGACGGAGCTGGTCGTCACCAGCCCCGGGTGGCGGCCGGACAGCCCACTGCTGACGGCGGCGGCCGCCGCCGGGATCGACGTCGTCGGCGAGGTGGAGCTCGCCTGGTGGATCGACCAGGCCAGGCCGGACGGCCCGGCGACCTGGCTGGCGGTGACCGGCACCAACGGCAAGACCACCACGGTGGGCATGCTGGAGGCGATGCTGCGCGCCGCCGGCATCGACGCCGTCGCCTGCGGGAACGTGGGACTGCCGGTGGTGGACGCGGTGCAGGCCGGCCACCGGGTCCTCGCCGTCGAGCTGTCCAGCTTCCAGCTGCACTGGTCGCCCTCCGTGCGGCCCACGGCGGGTGCCGTGCTCAACATCGCCGAGGACCACCTCGACTGGCACGGGTCGCTCGCCGCGTACATGGCGGCCAAGGCGCGGCTGCTCACCGGTGACGTCGCGATCGCCGGGGTGGACAACGAGCTCGCCGCGAGGATGCTCGCCGAGTCCCCCGCCCGCCGCCGCGTCGCCGCACGGCTGGGCGAACCCGCGCCCGGCGAGTTCGGGGTGTCGCGGGGTCGCCTGGTGGACCGCGCCTTCGCCGGCGACGGCACCGAGGGGGACGCCGCCGAGGTGGACCCGGACGGTGCCGGTCAGCCCGGCACCCTGGTGCTGGCCGAGGTCGACGACGTTCACCCCGCCGGACCGCCCGGTGTCACCGACGCGTTGGTGGCGGCCGCGCTGGCCAGGGCACACGGCGTCGCCCCGGCGGCCGTGCGCGCCGGCCTGCGGGAGTTCCAGCCCGGGGCCCACCGTTCGGTGGTGGTGGCCAGGGCCGCCGGGCTGACCTTCGTCGACGACTCCAAGGCCACCAACCCCCACGCGGCCGCGGCCTCGATCCGGGGGCACGACCGCGTGGTGTGGTTGGCCGGCGGTCTGCTCAAGGGCGCGGCCGTCGACGACCTGGTCCGGGAGGCGCGGTCCCGGCTGGTCGGCGTCGTGCTCTTCGGAGCGGATCGCGACGTCTTCGCGGCGGCCCTGGCACGACACGCGCCCGAGGTCCCGGTCCGCACCGTCCTTTCGGGTGACGATAGCGCGATGGCGCGGGTGGTGGCGGTGGCCGGGGAACTGGCCGGCGACGAGGAGGCCGTGGTGCTGCTGGCGCCGGCGGCGGCCTCGATGGACATGTTCACGGACTACCGGCAGCGGGGTGACCGCTTCGTCGAGGCGGTGGAGGCCCTCGTCGGTGGGGCACCCGACGGCGGCCCGGTCCGGCCGGGGCGGGCACCCGCCGCTGGGGGCGGTGGAGCCGGGCGGCGAGGGGCGCGGTGAGCACCACCACCGGCGGACGGGCGAAGTCGACCCGGTCGATTGACCGGCTCAGCGGCTTCGCGCTGCTCCGCAGCCTGTGGAGCGCGTGGCTGACCCGACCGTTGACCTCGTTCCACCTCGTCCTGGCGGTCTTCGGGCTCCTGACGGCGTTCGGCCTCGTGATGGTGCTCTCCGCCTCCGCGCAGGACTCCATCCAGACCTACGGTTCCCCGTACCGGATCTTCCTCTCCCAGCTCGGGTACGTCGCCGTCGGGCTGGTGCTGTTCTACCTGGCCCTGCGGACCCCGCCCCGGCTCATCCGGCAGATCAGCCTGCCGCTGCTCGTCATCTGCGTCGTCCTGCTGGTGCTGGTGCTCACCCCGCTCGGCTCCACCGGCGGCGGGGCGCAGAGCTGGTTCCGGCTCGGCCCCGTCGGGTTCCAACCCGTGGAGGCGGCCAAGGTCGCCTTCGGCCTGTGGGGTGCCCACGTGCTGGCCACCAAACGCGCCATGCTCAGCCAGTGGCGGCACGTCCTGGTCCCGGTGGTGCCGGTGGCGCTGGTGATGTTCGCCCTCGTCATGCTCCAGCCCGACCTCGGGAGCACGGTCACGCTCGGCATCGTGCTGATGGGGCTGCTCTGGTTCGCCGGCGCGTCGATGCGGCTGTTCGCCATCCTGGTGCTGGCCTTCGTCAGCGGGGCGATCGTGTTGGCCCTCACGGCGGGGTACCGGCTCGCGAGGATCACCTCGTTCCTCGGCGACGGTGACGACCACCTCGGCGCCGGGTACCAGGCGCGCCAGGCGCTGTACGCGTTGGCCGACGGCGGGCTCTTCGGCCAGGGGCTCGGGCAGGGCAGCACCAAGTGGTCCTACCTGCCGATGGTGCACAACGACTTCATCTTCGCCGTGGTCGGCGAGGAACTCGGGTTCGTCGGAGCGGTGCTGCTGCTGTGCCTGTTCGGCACCCTCGGCTACGTCGGCCTGCGCATCGCGGCCCGCAACACCGACCCGTGGATGCGCTTGGTGGCCAGCTCCCTGACGGTGTGGCTGGTCGGACAGGCCGCCATCAACGTGGGGTATGTCGTGGGCCTCCTGCCCGTGACCGGGCTCCCCCTCCCGATGATCTCCTCGGGAGGCAGTGCGGCGGTGACGACCATGGTCGTGTTCGGCATACTGGCCAACCTGGCTCGGCACGAGCCGGAGGCCGTCGCCGCCCTGCGGGCCCAGCGCAGCACCCGGGTGAGCCGGTGGCTCCGCCTGCCCCTGCCCGATCCCTACCGGCCCCCCGCCGGCCGCCGCCGGCCGGTC
>NZ_AGVX02000477.1 GCF_000239155.1 Actinoalloteichus spitiensis RMV-1378 | reverse complement strand
CGGCCCACCACTCCCGCCTCGCGAGTCGGGAATGCGGACGGGGCGACCAACGGGCGACCAACCCCCTGAACCTCAGCGCGCTCGCCCGGTTTGGTCAGTTCATCCGAAAACGACCTCGTAATCCCGCAACAGGCGTTCAACCATCGTCGGGGCCAGGGCCGGAGCGGTGGAGCCCGGGCCGAGGGGCCTCAGCTGGCTCTCGTAGGCGGCGGCCGCGTGTCGTTTGGCCTCCAGCACACCCGTGCGGAGCGTGACCCGCCGCGCCCGGTGCCAGGGGACCCGGGGGTCGTCCGGTCTCGCCCAGTGCCACATCCAGATCGGGTACTCCCAGAGCCGCGCCCCGGTACGTTCGCAGGCCTCCGCGCTCGCGCGGCCGACGGCCTCGTGGTCCGGATGGCCGTCGCCCCGCCAGGTGGCGAAGCACCACTGCCCGGGGCGCAGCAGGCCCTCCAGCTCCTTGGCCAGGCTCTTCTCGTCCACGGCGCCGTCCAGCTGCCCCAGGGTGCGCACCGCGCTGTCGCGCAGCCCCAACCTCCGCAGCGCCTGCGCGCTCTCGAAACGCCGCATGATCGCCAGCTGTGCCGGCGAATACGCCCCCGCGCCGGGGTGCGCCGCGTCACCGTCGGTGACCGCCACGACCTGCGCGCCGCCCAGCACCGTCATCACGCCGCCGACCCCGAACACCTCGTCGTCGGGGTGCGGCGCCACCACCACCGGTGTGAGCGCGATGCCCGCCGCCTCCAGGTCAAGCTCCGGCCATTCCCGGGGCGCGGCCCACCCGCGCCAGACGTCCTCCGAGGTGCCCTCTCCCGAGATGCTCACCGACATCGCTCGGGCCTCCTTCCGGCGCCACCGCCCGGGCGCCGAGCGCCGGAACCGGATCGGGTCGTCGTGCGGCCGCGTCCCGGTTCCGGCGGTGTCCGGGTCAGGCGCTGCGCCGCTGACCCTCGTGCCTGCCCTCGGTGAACTCCTCCACGATCTTGGCGCAGAACGCGGGGAGGTCATCAGGCTTCCGACTGGTGACCAGGCCCTGGTCGGTGACCACCTCCTGGTCCACCCAGGTGGCCCCCGCGTTGCGCAGGTCGGTCTGGAGACTCGGCCAGGACGTCACCGTCCGACCACGCACGACGTCCGCCTCGATCAACGTCCACGGTGCGTGGCAGATCGCGCCCACCGGTTTGCCCTCCGCGAAGAACTGCTTCGCGAAGGCCACGGCCCCGGCGTGCGTGCGCAGGAAGTCGGGATTGGCGACCCCACCGGGCAGTACCAGGGCGTCGTAGTCGGCGCTGCTCACGTCGTCGACCACCCGGTCGACGGGGAACGTGTCGGCCTTGTCCAGGTGGTTGAAGCCCTGGATGGTTCCCTGCTGGGTCGACACCAGCTCGGGCTGGCCGCCAGCCGACCGCACGGCCTCCCACGGCTCGGTGAGTTCGACCTGCTCGACGCCTTCCGGCGCCACCAGGAACGCGATCTTCTGCCCTGTCAACTCGCCTGCCACTGTCCCTCCTCCGATCTCGATGCGGGGGGTGCCGTGCCCACCTCCCCGCCGTGCCTGTCGGCTTCCCGGCGGTCGTGGCGGCGAAACGTGCGTCCGCGCATGAAGATCACCCGATCGGACAAGGCCGTCACGGCCACGTCACGGCCGCACATCCGTGGTGCAACAAACCGGGCCCACGCTGGCGCCATGAGTGAAACGACCACCGGTCCGGTGCCGGGCGACGACGCGAACGGCGCGGCCGGAGCCCCTCGCGCACCCGGCCCGACCTGGCGGGGCTGGGTGGCGGAGGTGGTGGAGCTCGCGGCCCTGTTCCTCGCGGCGGGCGCCGTCCACCTGCTGGCCACCGGAGTCGGCCACCTGGATTTCGGCGCCGGCCTGCTCGTCGCCTTCGGGGTCCTCCTCGTCGTCACGGCGCTCACCCACCGGTGGTGGACGCACCGCAGGACCCACGTCGAGGGCACCGGCTCGCCCGGACCTCCGAGGAGCGGGACCGCCGTCGAGGAGCGCGGACCGGGAACCGCGGCCGAGGGCGCGGAGGGCAGGAGGCCCGCCGTCGAGAACGATCCCCCGGTTCCCCCGGCCGGTCGCCTGTGGCGCATCCGGACCCGGATCGACGACGCTCCCGGCGGCCTCGCCCTCCTGACCGCCCACCTCGCCCTGCTCGGAGCGAACATCCGATCGATGCGGGTGCACCCGGAGGTCGGGGGAGCAGTGGACGAGTTGCTGGTCACCCTTCCGGACCAGGTGGCGGAGGCGGAGCTGGCCGAGGCTGTCACCCGGGCGGGTGGTGGGGGAACCCACCTCGCGCTCGCCGACGTCCACGAACTCGCCGACACCACCACGAGGGTGCTCACCCTGACGACCGGGCTGCTGGCGGACCGGGGCACGCTGCCCGCCGTCCTCGCCCAACTCGCCGCCACCGACGAGCCCCTCCAAGCGGCGGTGGCCCCGGCCGGCTGCGTCCCCGACACCGTCTCCGGGACACGGATGTGCCTCCGCGCACCAGCCGGGGGAGTGCTCGTCCTGACCCGACCCGGTATCCCGTTCACCCCGGTGGAGTTCGCGCGCTGCCGCGCGCTGGTGTCTCTCGCCGCCGCGCTGCCGGTACCACCCGGCACAGCCGCCACCGTCGACGTCGGGGAGGCTGAGGAGCACTCACACCCGGGCAGGCGGGCGGGTGGGCCGCTCGGTCGCCGGATCGCCGCCCCGGAGCGGCCGCGCCCACCCCGGCCCCTTGGCCCCGCGCGGGTCGCCCTCGCAGCCGGGGGGAGCACCGAGAGCACGGTGGACGGACCGACCGGCCGGGACGGCGCCGCGCTCCGGGACACCACGACCAGCCGGGAACGCCGGTCCGAACCACCACCACCGCCCACCGCGTCCTCGGCGGCGGTGGGCGTCGGGGTGATCGCCCCCTTCGACTTCGCGCTCGACCGCGAGCTGTGGCGTTGGGCCCCGCCCGAGGTGTCCCTCTACCTCACGAGGCTGCCCTACGTGCCGATGCCGGTCACGAACGAACTCGCCGCGGCACTCACCAGGCCGTCCCCACTGCGGGGCGCGGTGCGCGACGTGCTCGTGCCCGAACCACGGGCGCTCGTCTTCGCCTGCGCCTCGGCGAGCTTCGTGCACGGCCGGGCGGGGGAACGAGAGTTGCGGAACACCATGCGGGCGGCAGGCGCTCCCCGGGCGGTCACGTCCTCGGGTGCCCTCGCCGAGGCGCTGGCCGTCCTGGGAGTGCGACGGGTGGCGATCGTGACCCCCTACGTCGACGAGGTCACCGAGCGGCTCCACCGGTTCCTCGCCGAGCACGGTGTCGACGTGGTCGGCAGCACGGGACTGGGTCTCGTCCGGCGGATCTGGGACCTCACCTATGCCGAGGTGGAGCGCGCCGTCCTCGACGTGGACGGTCCGAGGGCGGAGGCGGTCTTCGTCAGCTGCACGAACGTGCGCACCTACGACCTCATCACCCCGATGGAGCGCCGGTTGGGGAAACCCGTGATCACCGCGAACCAGGTGTCGATGTGGGCCGGGCTGCGGAGGGCGGGGTGGCACGCGGTGGGCGCCGGCCAGTCCCTCGTCGAACTCACCGCCGGGTGATCTGGGGTGCCCGAGGTGCTCGCGGCATGTCGTCCCGCCGGAAAGTGGCCCCGGCGGCGGGCGTTCCCCTGAACGGGGAAGGCGCTGGGCACGGAGTAAGGTCCCGTCCCCAGCGGTAGCACGATGATCAGGTCCCGTTCGTCACGAGGTGCTGCCTGGGCGATTGCCCACTAGTGTGTCGCCCACCACCACTATCGGGGCTTGTCGGCTACCGATCAGCTCTGGCCAGCACCAGCCCCTGATCCCCGGCACGGAAAGCGACCCCGACGTGAGTGACAGCCACAGCAGTCTGACGATGCATCCCACCACCGTGGCCGCCATCGTGCGGTTCGCCGAGCGAGAGCAGGTGACCTACAGCGAGGCGTTGCGCCGCCTCGTGTCCTACGGGAGCCGGATGCACCACGTCCAGGTGAACGGCGGGCAGGTCGTGTTGCGCCGGCCCGACGCCTCCGAGGAGATCCTGCCGGCGCTGACCTCGGACGTCCCCTGGCCCTGTCTGGACGAGCCCCGGCGGGAGACCGGCTGAGGGTTCGTCGGTACGAGCGCGCACCCCTCGTCCCCTCGGCGCACCGGTCGGCCGTCGCCCGCCGTCCGGGCCTGGGCCAGCGGTGCGGGGACCGCCTCCCCGCGCACCGCGTTCTCCGGTGCTTCGGGCACGCCAGATGGGGAGCGAGGGAGCGAGCACGCTCGGCTGGTCCCGCATGGTCGAGGGCACGCCGGACAGCTTCGCTCGTTCGAGGGCCAGGATGACCCGTTCGCGGATGGAAGCGGGGGTCGGTGCTGGATAGCGTCAGGCGGGATGGACATCGCGGAGACCACCACCGGGGGCCAGGCCGCCCGCCCCGCAACCGGCCAGGCGCCCGCCGCCCGGCTGGCCGCCGCCAGTTTCGTGGGCACCGCCCTGGAGTTCTTCGACTTCTACGCCTACGGTCTCGCCGCCGCCCTGGTGCTGGACCAGGTGTTCTTCCCCGCGCTGGACCCGGTCGCCGGCGTGTTGGCGTCCTTCTCGACCTTCGCGGTCGCGTTCCTCGCCCGCCCGTTGGGAGCCGTCCTGTTCGGACACCTCGGCGACCGGCTGGGCCGGCGGAACACGCTCGTGGCGTCGTTGGTGGTGATGGGAGGCGCGACGCTGGCCATCGGTCTGCTCCCCGGTCACGCCGAGCTTGGCGTGCTGGCGCCCGCGTTGCTCGTGCTCCTCCGCTTCGTCCAGGGGCTCGGGGTGGGGGGAGAGTGGGGTGGTGCCGCCCTGCTGGCGGCCGAGCACGCCCCGCCCGGGCGGCGTGGCCGGTACGCCCTGTTCACCCAGTTGGGGCCGCCGGCGGGTTTCCTCCTCGCCAACGCCGCCTTCCTCGCGCTGGACGGCCTCCTCACCCCCGCCGCCTTCGTGACCTGGGGGTGGCGGGTGCCGTTCCTGGTCAGCGCCGTCCTGGTCCTGGTCGGCCTGTACGTCCGGCTCCGCCTCCCGGAGACCCCCGCGTTCCGGCGCGTTCCCGTTCCGGCACGCCGGTCCCCGCTGGGGGCGCTGCTGAGGAGCCAACCCCGGCGGCTCCTGCTCGGGGCAGGGGTGATGGTGGTGCAGTACACGCTGTTCTACCTCGCCACGGCCTACTGCCTCAGCTACGGCACCGCGGTCCTCGGGATGGACCGAGGAGTGCTCCTCGCGCTGACGATGGCGGCGGTGGTGGGGCTGGCGATCACCACCGCCCTCTCGGCCCTGGCCTCGGACCGCTGGGGACGGCGGCCGGTCCTGGTGTGCGCCTGCGTGGTGAGCGCGGGCTGGGCACTGGTGTTCTTCCCCCTGTTCGACACGGCTGACCCGGCCCTCGTCGCGCTCGCGTTGGTCGGCGCGTTGCTGGCCATGGGGCTGGGGTACGGCCCGATGGGCGCCTACCTGCCCGAGCTGTTCGTCGCGACCCACCGCTACACGGGAGCCGCGCTCGCCTACAGCCTGGGTGGCGTCCTCGGTGGTGCCCTCACCCCGTTGATCGCGGTCCGGCTCCAGGCGGCGTCCGGGAGCGGGGCGGTCGGCGCGTACCTCGTGTGCGTCGCGCTCGTCAGCCTCGGGTGCGCGCTGGCGCTGCGGGACACCGGTCCGCGCGCACGGGGCGTGGACCCGGTGTCCGCCGCCACGCCCCCGTGAACGCGGACCACCCGTGGCGTCCCGGGCGCGGGAGGCGGGGCCACCTCCACCCGTTCGCCCGGGGGACCTGCCCGGACGGCGGACGCGACGCGGCGGCGGAGGCCGGAGAATGACGGAGGATCGGATCCGCCGCGACGGACGCGAGCTCGGAGGACTGAGGCTGATGACGGCACGGGAACCGGTCGAGAAGGCGCGGTCGTCGAACACCGACCGGGCGGGGGGCGCGCGGGCGCGCCGCGCCGGGGCGGACGAGGCACCGTGGAACACCGCCGCCGGCGACGTGGAGACCCCGTGTTCGCCGCGTCACCAACCGGCCGTCCTGCTCGCGGCGGCGGAACTGCGGTCGATGATCGACCGGGTGTTGGAGCCGGTTCCCCCGGTAGCCACGGAGCCGGCAGCGTCGGGACGAGCGGAGTGCCCGGGTCCTCCGGTGCTGCGGGCCCTCTCCGACCCGCTGGGCGAGCGGATGGCCGGCCTCACCGACGACCGCGATGCCTCGGCGCTGTTGCTGCGGCGTTGTCGTGAGGTCCAGCTCTGCGAGAGCGTCGGAGCGACCGAGCTGGCCCTGGTGGGGTTGCGTTGGCTGTTGGCCGCCCTGCTCCAGGTCGTCCTCGCCGAACGAGGAGCGCTGCCCGACCTCGGCGCCACGCCACCGCAGGTGCCCGTCGCCGACCACGACCTGGCGATGCTGGTCTCGGCCTGCCGGCACCAGGGATGGCTCGACCTGGACGCGGCCACCATCCTGGGGTGCCTCGGCGACCGGTCCCACCCCGTCCCGGGCGCGCTGTCGACCGGCAACCTCCCCGGTCGGGCCGAGCTGGGCGAGGGGTGGGTGATGGTGGGCAAGGTCGTCGACCAGCTGGAGGACGCCCTGCCGCCGGGCCCGCGCGCCGAACCAGGCGGGAGCGGCGAGCCGCCGAGGGGCAGCGGTCCCTGCCGGGAAGGGCGGCCCGCGTGACGGCGGTGTCCGACCACCTCCCCGGACGGACGGGCCGGGACCGGTGCCAGGGTGCTGTGCCGGAGCCGACACCGGTGGCGTGGGCAGGGGCGGTGCCTGCTGCCCCTGCGTTCCTCCTCGCCCGGGCCTCCTCCCGCGCCGACCTGGTCCGGGACCCGCGCCTCGGGTAGGTCCGCCGGGGAGGATCTCGGTGCGGTGGCCCGGACCGGGGAACGGGTGATCGGAGGACGAGGGCGGCCGGACCGGGCCGAGCGGGCACCCCTCCTTCCCCTGCGGGGCCGGGCGAGAGCGTCGACCGCTCGTCGCCCCCCGGAGCGAGCCCCCGGCCGGTTACCCTCCGTGTCGTTGGCGGAACCAGCTACCCCCGACGGGGGAGGCTGACGACCGTCGCATGATAATGATTGCCATGTTCGTCGCGGTTCGCCTTGGTGGCCGCGCCAGCTGATAGGACGTCATGGCGATCCAGACTCACCGATCGCTGCCCGCGCAGGGCGTGCCCCCACCCAGACCAGGGGGATCCCGTGCCCGGGTCGTCCTCGTCCTGGTGGCGATGGCGGCGCTCATCCTCGTGCTGCTCGTGGTCTCCGGTGCCACCGGAACGGTCGACGTCGCGCTCGACGAGGCGGCGCTCATCACGCTCGGACACCTCCTGCCCGGCATGCCCTGGATGTCCGACGGGTCCCTCACCCCGCTCCAGGACCAGGCCGTCTGGCAGTTCCGCCTCCCGCGCGCCCTGCTGGCCGGTCTCGCGGGCGCAGGCTTGGCCCTGGCCGGCGCGATCATGCAGGTCGTCGTCCGCAACCCGCTGGCGGAGCCCTACGTCCTGGGCATCTCCTCCGGGGCGGGACTCGGCGCCGTGGTGGTGATCACGCTCGGGTCCACCGCCGTGGGCGGCATGTCCCTGGGGGGAGCGGCCTTCGGGGGAGCGCTGCTGGCCACCGTCTCGGTGGTGGTGCTCGCGCGGCGCGGCGGCACCCTGTCCCCGACGAGGATGATCCTGGCCGGGGTCGCGCTCGGTTCCCTCTTCAGCGCGACCACGAGCTACCTGACCCTGACGACCGACGCGCAGAACGTCGTCAGCGTGCTGTTCTTCCTGCTGGGAAGCGTGTCCGCCGCCACGATGGAGTCGCTGCTCGCTCCGGCGGTCGCCCTGGTCCTCGCCTGTCTGGTCGTCGCTCCCCGCGCTCGCGCGATGAACGCGCTGCTCACCGGCGACGAGTCCGCGACCGCGCTCGGCGTGGACGTCCAGCGGCTCCGCGCGCTGCTGCTCGTGACGGCGGCGTTGCTCACCGGAGCCGTGGTGTCCGCCAGCGGCGGGATCGGCTTCGTCGGTCTCGTCGTCCCCCATATGGCCCGGATCATCGTGGGCTCCAACCACCGCCGCATGCTGCCGGTCGCCGTGGCCGGCGGAGCCGCCTTCCTGATGGTCGCTGACCTGCTCTCCCGTACGGTCGCCGCTCCGACCGAGGTACCGATCGGCATCCTCACCGCCGTGGTCGGAGCCCCCTTCTTCCTGTGGTTGATGCGCCGTTCGGCCGCGACGCACGCGGGTTTCGACCGATGAGGGTCGTGTTCGAGCGGGTGCGGGTCGACCTGGGCCGTCACCCGGTGCTGCGTTCGGTCGATCTCGTCGCGGGCTCCGGCCGGTTCCTCGGGTTCGTCGGGTCCAACGGCAGTGGGAAGTCCACGTTGCTCCGGACCCTCTACCGAGCCGTTCCCCCGACGGAGGGGCGGGTGCTGTTGGGCGACCAGGACGTGTGGCGGTGCGGTCGGCGGGAGGTGGCTCGGTCGGTGGCGGTGATGACCCAGGAGACCAGCTCCGAGTTCGACCTCACGGTCCTCGACGTCGTACTGCTGGGAAGGGTGCCCTACCAACGGGGACTGGGCGGGCACTCGGCCACCGACCTGGAGACGGCGTGGAACGCGCTGACCACGGTCGGAGCGGAGCGGCTCGCGCACCGCCTGATCGGGCAGCTCTCGGGAGGGCAGCGGCAGCGGGTCATGCTCGCCCGCGCGCTCGCCTCCGACGCCCCGGTCCTGGTGCTGGACGAGCCGACCAACCACCTCGACATCAGCTTCCAACTGGACCTGATGAGACTGGTCGCCGGACTGGGGCGCACCGTGATCGCCGCCCTGCACGACCTCAACCTCGCCGCCGCCTACTGCGACGACATCGCCGTGCTGCACGAGGGGCGGGTGGTCGCCACCGGCGAGGCGGCCGAGGTGCTCGTCCCCGAGGTCATCCGCGAGGTCTTCACGGTCGACGTCGACCGTCTCGAACACCCCCGCACGGGCCGCCCCCTGCTGGCCTTCGCTCCCCCC
>NZ_AGVX02000478.1 GCF_000239155.1 Actinoalloteichus spitiensis RMV-1378 | reverse complement strand
CGGCGGCCGAGCCGGGTGCGGCGGCGCCGCATGCCGGGTGGTGGCGGCTCGGCCGCTCGCCGGGTCGGGCGAGGACGGAGCGTGGTCGAGTCCGCATCCTGGGTGCCGGTGAGCCGGACGGGACGGCACGAGCACACGGAGCGGCCCCGGCCCGGCTCCTCACGGGGGGCGGGACGTCGGGGCCACGGTGAGGCCGGCCGGCGGCGCTGGAGCGACGGGCGAGCGGCCGAGGGCGCGGTCCGGGCCCCGAGCCCACGCCCGGCCGCGCACGCCTGGTGGGGCGCCGTGCGGGTCGAGATCGTCGCATGCGACCACCGCCACCCCCTGGTCCGCCACGGATCCGGGGGCGCGCGACGTCACGCGGCGCGGATGCCGGCCGCTCACCCCGGCCGGCGGTACTCCCGGGTCAGTCCTCCACGAGGGCCGCGCTGGTGATCCGGTGCAGCGGATACCGGCAGGCGGCCTGGTCCTGCTCGAAGCCCTCCACGTAGCCGCCCCCGATGCGGACGGGGCGCACCACCCGTTGGGTGGCGGTGCCGTGGGAGTCGACGAAGCCGATCCAGACGCTGCGCCCGGCGCGGACGGCCTGGTGCAGCAGGGAGAGCGCCGCCGACGAGCTGGTCCCGTTCCCGACACCGGAGGAGGCCGCTCGACCTCGGTGGGCCGCTCCCGCGCGGTCGCCCGCGCGGAGGTGCGCCACCAACTCGGCCACCCGGTCCTCGCCGAGGGCGCCGGTGGGTACCGTCCGCCGGCCGGGGGCCGCCCGCCGGGCCGTGCGACGACCGGGGGGCCGCAGGTCGAGCAGGTGCCCGCCGGCGTCCTCCGCGGCCGGGGCGAACCCCGCCGCCCTCAACTCGGCGAGGACGTCCTCGAGCGGCAGGGGGCTGACCACCACGGTGGGGGCGATCCGGCGCAACCCGAGGTCGGCCGTCCCGGGGCTGCTCAACACCTCGGCGAGCAGCACGGGGTCCTCGCAGCGGATGAAGCACTCCGCCGTGCCGACCCTGAGCCGCCCGTGTCGTCGCGCCACGTCGTCGAGGAGGTAGGACAGCGACTGGGGGATGGGCGTCCTGGACCGGGTTCGGAAGAAGTCGTGCAGTTCGGTGGCGGTGTGACCGGCGTCGAGCGCGCGGCGCACCGTGCTCTCGGTGACCCGGTAGACGGTGGCCCCTCCGGCCGACTCCACGTCCGCGACCAGCCCCATCATCTCGCTGAGCCCTGGTTCCAGTGGGCCCGGCGCGACGACCGTCAGGTCGGCCTGCACCAGCACGTGGTCCACGGGCGGGGGCATCGCGGCCCCCATCAGGCGGGTGGGCTCGTCCTCCGGCGGTCCACCGCTCGCCTCGGCGAGCAGCGCCCGGCCCGCCGAGGACAGCCCTCCCAGCGCCAGCACGCCGACCGAGGTCGCCTCCTCGATGGCCCACCGGGCCAGCTGGTCGCGGAGCCGCCCGCCACGTCGGGGCGCCCGCCAGGCGAGCACCGAGACGGCCCGTTCCTGGTCGGGGACCACGGTTCCCGGGGCCAGTCCGGCGAAGAGGTCCAGCACGCGTACCCGTTCGAGCGGGGCCTGGGGAAAACGGAGGTCGTCGGAGAGCGGGCCGAGCGCGCGGTCCCGCTCGTCGCGGGTGCCCGTGCGGCCCGGGAGGCGGGGCAGGTGCAGCCATGCCCTGGCCAAGGCCCCCCAGCGCAGCTCGGGAGGTGCGCTCAGCCACTGGTCGGCGGTCGTGCAGAGCAGCCAGTCGGCCGACTCCTCCCCGCTGGCGGCGACCAGCCCCGCGCCCACCGCCAGTTCCACCAGCAGGGCCGCGTGCCCGTCCGAGCAGTCCACGGCCTTCGCGACCCGTTTCAGCTCGCGAACCGCCAACCCGCCGGATTTCAGGACGGGGGGCGGGTCGGCCGACCACAGGCGCAGCAGCGCCTCCACCTGGCGTCCCAGCTCCATCGCCGCGCCGGCGGCGGTGGCGTCGACGAGTGCGAGGTCGCGGGAGGCGGTGGCCAGGTCCGGCGGCGTGCCTCGAAGGCCGGGGAGCGGGTCGGAACCGCGCAGCGCCAGACCGACCTCCCTGGGCAGTTCGACGGTCTCGCCGTCCCGCCTGACCAGCAGCCCCGCCGCCAGCAGGCGTTGCACGGGTGTCCTGGGCGGCGTCGGTACCGGGCTGCCCGCCTCCCGGGTGGCCCCGACCGGCGGGCCGGCGGCGAGGGTGCCGAGCAGTCGGCGCTCCGACTCGCCCAGTTCCGCGAGCCGGGCGAGCAGGTCGACGCCGGCCAGTTCGGGGACCGACCTGCCCAACCCGGCAGGGTAGGGCCCGAGCACCTCGCGCAGGCTGGGGACGACGGCGAGGTCCGCTCCCCCGTCGACCGGCCAGACCAGTGCGCGGTGGGTGAGCGTGGTGAGCGAGTCGGCCAGCCGATCGGCCGGTACCGCGTCGCCCAGCAACCGGTCGAGCTCGGACCGGGGGACGGGCCGCTGGTCGGCGTCGAGCACCAGCAGGGCGGTGAGGATGTCCAGGCAGCGGGCGTCGAGGTCGTCGCAGGCCCTGGCGACGGACACCCGCACTCCGACGCGCGTGGCCAGGACGGAGCTGTCCGCGGGGGGCGGGGTGGCCACGTCCGGGCGCGCCCGCAGCAGAGCCGCGAGCGTGCCGTCGTCCTGGTCGCGCAGCCAGTCCGCGAGTGAGGTGCCGGGCATCGGGGTCCACGTTAGCCCGTATCGGGCACACTGATGGCAGCACCCGCCGCCCGTGGGGCCGTCCGGCGGCCGACCGCCGGGTGCGAGACGACCCGTTGTGATCAGGAGGAGCCGTGGCCAAGCCTGTGCCGAGTGACCGGATGGAACCGACGTGGCCGGACGTCCACGAGGGCAAGTACGCGGTGAGCGAGCTGGCCGCCCCGGTGGCCGGGGCGCTGTCCCCCTTCGGTGAGGTGGAGTTCCCGCTGCCCCAGGGCGAGCTGCCCTACCGGCACCCCGTCACCAGGATCAACAGGTGACGAACGTCAGACTGTGACCCCTCCGGGGTGGCACGCCCGTGCCGTGCCGCCCCGGAAGGCGCGGACACCGCCCCAGCTGCGGCTTTCCCCTCCGCCGGCCTGCTCCACCCCTGATCGCCGTGCGAGCGCTGTGAACTACGCTGTCCCAACGCTATCGCGCCTGAACAGGTGGAACAGGGAGGACACGATGCCGGTTCCCGGCCCCGGCTACGCGATCACCGTCCGCGTGGAGGCTCCGCCGTCCGCGAGCGCCGCGGGTGATCTCACCAGCGCGGTCGGCAGGGTCGGCGGTGTGATCACCGCCTTCGACATCGTCGAGTCCCACACCGACCGGATCGTCGTCGACATCACCTGCAACACGACCTCCACCGAGCACGTCAACGACATCACCCAGGAGCTCGGTTCGCTGCCGGGCGTGACGGTCAGGAAGGTCTCCGACCGGACGTTCCTGGTGCACCTCGGCGGCAAGCTGGAGGTGCACTCCAAGGTCGCGCTGCGGAACCGGGACGACCTCTCCCGCGCCTACACCCCGGGTGTGGCCCGGATCTGCCAGGCGATCGCGGCCAACCCCGACGACGCCCGGCGGTTGACCATCAAGCGCAACACCGTCGCCGTCGTGACCGACGGTTCCGCCGTCCTGGGCCTGGGCAACATCGGACCCGCCGCCGCACTGCCGGTCATGGAGGGCAAGGCGGCCCTGTTCAAGAAGTTCGCCGACGTCGACGCCTGGCCGATCTGCCTGGACACCCAGGACACCGAGGAGATCATCCGCGCGGTGGAGCTGCTCGCTCCGGTCTACGGCGGCATCAACCTGGAGGACATCGCCGCGCCGCGCTGCTTCGAGATCGAACACCGGCTGCGCGAGAAGCTGGACATCCCGGTCTTCCACGACGACCAGCACGGCACGGCGATCGTCGTGATCGCCGCGCTCCGCAACGCCCTGCGGGTCGTCGGCAAGGACCTCGCGAACTGCCGGGTGACCGTGTGCGGCGTCGGCGCAGCCGGGTCCGCCATCATCCGACTGCTGCTGCGCACCGCCCCGGCCGACGTCCTCGCCGTGGACGTGGACGGGATCGTCCACACCGGCCGGTCGGACATGGACCCCAACATGAAGTGGATCGCCGAGCACACCAACAAGGAGGGTGTGACCGGGTCCCTGCACGACGCGCTCGTGGGTGCCGACGTCTTCATCGGGGTGTCCGCGCCCAACCTCTTCGGCGCCGAGCAGGTGCAGACGATGGCCGACGACGCGATCGTGTTCGCGCTCGCCAACCCCGACCCCGAGATCGACCCGCTCGAGGCGCAGCAGCACGCCGCCGTGGTCGCGACGGGGCGCAGCGACTACCCGAACCAGATCAACAACGTGCTGGCCTTCCCCGGGGTCTTCCGCGGCCTGCTCGACGCGCAGGCGCACGAGATCACCGACGACATGCTGGTCGCGGCGGCCAGTGCGGTGGCCGACGTGGTGGACGGCGAGCGGCTGAACGCCTCGTTCATCGTGCCGAGCGTGTTCGACACCGCCGTGGCACCGGCGGTGGCGGAGGCGGTTCGCGCCGCGGCCGAGCAGTCCCGGGAGGGCTGAGGGGCCCCGGGTGGAAAACGGGATGACACGCCCCGCCCCGGTGCCGCAGGCTGCGGTCGCGCCCGCGGAGGGGTGGGCGTCGGCTCCAGCAGCGGAAGGGTTCTCCACCATGTCATCCGGTTCCCGCTCCGGGACGCCCCCGGTGTCCGTGCGCCCCGCCGTGGACGGGGACGTCCCGGCGATCGGTCGCGTGCTCGCCTCGGCCTTCTCCGACTACCCGTTCCTCCGGCACACCATCGCCGCCGACGACCACGCCGAGCGGGTGCGCCGGGGCCAGGAGCTCATGGTGCGGCGTATCGGGCTGCCCCACGGCCGCGTCTGGGTGGCTGAGGACGGCGGGAACGTCGTCGGCGCCGCCGCGTGGACGACACCGGACACCGACCTCGAAGCGGCCTTCGGCCCGGTGGCGGCCGAGGTGGGCGAGTTGGCCGGCGACCGCGCCGGTATCGCGGCCGCGGTGGAGGAGGCGCTCGCCCCGTACCGGCCCGCGGAGCCGGCCTGGTTCCTGGCGACCATCGGGATCGATCCGAGCCGGCAGGGGCGCGGTGTGGGCGGCGCGCTCCTCCGGCCGGGCCTGGTCGCCGCCGAGGAGGCGGGCTCCGTCGCGTTCCTGGAGACCTCGGACGAGCGCAACGTCCGCTTCTACCAGCGCCACGGCTTCCGGGTGGTAGCCGAGGTGGAGCTGCCCGCCGGCGGCCCGCGCACCTGGGCGATGCGGCGAGTCCCCGCCGGCTGACCTGGGGCCAGCCGCCGCCCGGTCCACCGCCTAGGATCACCGGTCATGGACCAGCGCGCCCGGCTCTCCCACGTCGACGACACCGGTGCCGCTCGGATGGTGGACGTGTCGGAGAAGGCGCCGACGGTCCGCGTCGCGGTCGCCAGCGGTGTGCTGCGCACCACCCGGGAGGTGGTGGGGCTGATCGCGGAGGGCGGGCTGCCCAAGGGCGACGCGCTGGCGACGGCGCGACTGGCCGGGATCATGGGCGCGAAGCGGACGCCCGACCTGGTGCCGCTGTGCCACCCCCTCGCCCTGTCCGGCGTCGAGGTCGACCTGCGACCGGACGAGGACAGCGTGGCCATCACCGCCACCGTGCGGACGACGGACCGCACCGGGGTGGAGATGGAGGCCCTGACCGCCGTCGCGGTCGCCGGGCTCACCCTGCACGACATGGTGAAGGCCGTCGACCCGGCCGCGGTCCTCGACGGTGTCCGGGTGGAGAGCAAGGACGGGGGCAGGACGGGCTCATGGACACGGCCAACCGACCGGAACTGACCGCCGACCCGGGCGAGGCCCGGGTCATCACCGCGTCGACCCGCGCCGCCGCCGGCGTCTACCCGGACCGCACCGGGCCCCTGGTCGTCGACTGGCTCCGGCAGCGGGGGTTCCGGGTCCCCGACGCGGCCGTCGTCCCCGACGGGGCCCCGGTCGCCGAGGAACTGCGGCGCGCGCTCGACGACCGCGTCTCCGTCGTGCTGACCACGGGGGGCACCGGGATCAGCCCGACCGACCGCACCCCTGACGTGACCCGGCCGTTGTTGGACCGGGAACTCCCCGGGCTCTCCGACGCGATCCGGCGGGCCGGGCTGCCCGCCGTGCCCACGGCCGTTCTCTCCCGTGCCGTCGCGGGCACCGCCGGCGCCACCCTCGTGGTGAACCTGCCGGGCTCGACGGGGGGCGTGCGCGACGGCCTCGCCGTCCTGGACGGGGTGTTCGCCCACGCGCTGGACCAGATCACCGGCGGCGACCACGCGGCGGCCGTCCCCTCGGAGCCCTCCGGTGGCGCGGCGGACGGACCGGCGGAGGTGGCGGCGACAACGAGCACCACGTCGCCGGGGGCGCGGGGCACGGCGCGCCCCGCCCCCGCGCCGGAGGTGGAGGTCCCCCTCGTCTCCGTCACCACGGCTCCGCTGAACCTGGCCGACCACGCCTCCGCCGTGTCCCGGCGGCAGGCCGGTGCGGTGGTCACCTTCTCCGGGGAGGTCCGGGACCACGACCACGGGCGTGCGGTGCGGGACCTGGAGTACGTCGCGCACCCGAGCGCGGAACAGGTGCTGAGGGAGGTGGCCGAGGATGTCGCGCGCCGCCTGCCCGGACTGCGGGCCCTCGCCGTCAGCCACCGGGCGGGATGGCTCGCCATCGGGGAGTGCGCCCTGGCCTGCGCGGTGGCAGCGGACCACCGGGCCGAGGCGTTCGCGGCCTGCGCCGAACTCGTCGACGAGGTCAAGCGGCGGCTCCCGGTGTGGAAGCGGCAGCGGTTCGCGGACGGTGGCGAGGAATGGGTGAACTGCCCGTGAACCGAGGCCCCCGCCCACGGTTCCGCTGAGAAGTCCGTCGGGAGGCGGAGGGTGGGGCCGAGGGCGCTCCACCATTTCGCCCCCCTCGTGACGTGCGAATATCCACCATCGGCCACGGAACTGAGCCGGGGCTGGGGGCGTCGGAACGGACGACGGCCCCGTCGCCGGCAACGCGGCGTCGACACCCGACCCGAGGTCGGGGTGCCGGTGCGGGGCTTCCCCCCGTCACGCGACACCAGGAGGCCACCATGGCCGGTTCGGGCTACGAGCTCGACGATCCGGACACCCTGATCACCGAAGGTCCGACGCGGCTGAACTCCCTCGCCGAGGACGCCCAGACCGCGTCCGACTACGCCATGGAGCACATCATGGTCACGGCGGACGAGCTGGGCCTGGTCTACGGCTACCTCGTCGAGTTCTGCACCCAGGTCGCCACGGCGATCTCCGGGAACGCGCTGGTCCTGCGCAGCCGCATGGAGGAGTCCGCGGCGGCGATGAAGGCGGCCGGCGAGGACTACGCCGGGATGGAGGAGTCCGAGGCCGCGCGGATCGACGCGACCTACTCGCCCGAGTACTCGTTCGACAGGGACTGACGGCATCCGGTCCGAAAAGGAGTTCGACTCATGGCAGCCAGCAGTCCCGCCGGGGTGCTGACCGCGCCCGAAGCGGAGCAGGTGATGCCCACCTGGACGGAGAAGGTCCTCGGGTTCACCGACTGGTTCAGCATCACCCACTACATCAGGATGGGGTGCAAGGAGTTGCTCGGTGTCGATCCCGTCACCGAGCTCGGCGAGAAGATCGTCGGCAACTGGGAGGAGGTCGGGAAGGCCGAGTCGGCGCTGAACAACCTCGCGGAGTTCCACGGCGCCTACGCCGACCAGCTCGCGGACCTGGTTCCCGGTCTCCGGTGGGAGGGCAACGCCGCGTCGGCGGCCGACGACTACTTCGGCCGGGTGGCCGAGGCCCTGCGGGAACAGCAGACGGTGATCGCGGAGGCCGCGGAGGGCTTCGGAGAGCTCAAGCGCGCCATCTACTTCCAGCTGAAGGCGTTGGAGAACATCATCTCGGCGCTGGTCGACCTGGTCATCGAGCTGATCTTCGAGGCGTTGGGCGGGGCGACCGGGCTGTTCACGGCCGGTACGACCACCGCCGTGGCGATCGCCGCCGCCGTCTACACCATCGGCAAGGCCCTGGCGAAGTGGGCGCAGGCCATCGAGGCCATCGGCCTGATGATCACTGCGGTGTACGCGCTGACCGGGATCGTCCAGGGGCTGACCGCCTCCCTGAACCTCGAGGAGACCGTCCCGCTGCCCGGGGCGGGCTACACGCACCCAGGAGGGAGCTGACGTGACCACCGGTGGGAAGCCCGAGTCCCGGGAACCGATGCTGGACATCGCCGGGGGAGACGAGGCCCGCTCGCGGCGCATCCTCCGCACGGTCCGAGCGGCGAGGGACCGTGCGCAGGACCCCGAGCTCCGGGCGCTGCTCGACGACGTCGCCAACGGGCGGCGGGGGGCCAGGGACCTGTTGCGGGAGCCCGCGTTCGCCCGAGCCGCCGCCCCGGCACTGGTCAACCTCGCCGACGCCTACCGGGGGCTGAGCGAGGAGGAGCGGGCCGAGGCGGCCGAGGAGGGCCGCCGCCAGGAGGAGGAGGTGCAGGCGGAGGTGGACGCCGAGCGGCGGGCCGTGATGTTCGGTCCGCCACCGAGCTCCCGGGGGCGCCCCGACGACGAGGACGACGACGAGGACTTCGAGACGCGCAGTTATCTGCGCTGACCTGCCCGGAACCCCGGGAGGCCACGCCGTGCGGGGGCGGCGGTGGCGGGTGCTCGCAGCCTTCCCGGAGCGGGGAGCGCGGGCCGCCCGGCCGGAGCCGCCCGCGCCGCCGCACCGCAGACGAATGCCGAGGCCCCACCGCCCGGGGGAAAGCGGTGGGACCTCGGCGTGGGTTCGCGGTCGTCAGGAACCGTTCACCAGGATGACCTGACCGGTGTAGATCAGGTCGGCGTCGTCGATGACGCCCTCGTTGTCCTCGTGGATGCGCTGCCACGTGGTGCCGTGCTCAGCGGCGATCTTGGACAGCGTGTCGCCGGCTTCGACGGTGTAGTTGCCCTCGGGGTGGTTCTGGATGTCCGCGGGCTGAACCGCCGGGGCCGGGGCGGGGGCGGGGGCCTCCGCCGCG
>NZ_AGVX02000479.1 GCF_000239155.1 Actinoalloteichus spitiensis RMV-1378 | reverse complement strand
GAGCTCCCGCCCCGGGACGGGCGCCGTCGTCGCGCGCGGGGCACCCACCGGCCCGGACCGCCTCGGCCAACTCGGCGGCCAGCCGCACCGGCTCCTGCCCACCCGCCGGGACCAGCGCCTCGAACCACCAGGTCCCGTGCCGGTCGAGGCGCAGCACGTGGTCGGCGTACCCCCACACAGCGGCCGGCATCCGCCGGGCCCGGTCCCAGCCGCCCGGGTCGGTGAGGCCGTAGCCCAGGTACCCGAACCAGCCTCCCCCCACCACCCCGGCGGGGAGTCCCGGGTCGCTGACCACCGGCCCGGAGGCCGGGCGGTGGAACGCCTCGGCCGGCGGCACCGGCTCCAGCCGCACCGACGGGGCGATCACCGCTGCCGAGCCGAACCAGTCCCCGCTCAGAGCGGCGGGCCCCGGCGTCCCGCGCCGCGCGGCCCGCGCGCCGAGCACGGTGAGCACCTCGCCGGGAGTCGTTCCTCCCGGTACGTCCCAACGCCACGCCACCGTTCGCACGACGGCCCATCCAACCCGGCGGGCGCACCGGAACCACGGCGGGGTGGCCGGGAAGACGCCCCGGGCGGCGAACCCGCCGCCGTTCCGGTGGTACCGGCCGGCCGCCACGGCGGGCCGATCCGCCCGGCACCGGTGGGGAAGGGGTCCTCGCACGTCCGTAGGCTGAACGCATGAGTGCCCCCGTTCTGACCGCGGTGGCCTGGCCCTATGCCAACGGCCCCCGCCACATCGGTCACGTCTCCGGCTTCGGTGTCCCCTCCGACGTCTTCTCCCGCTACCAGCGAATGGCCGGGAACCGGGTGCTCATGGTCTCCGGCACGGACGAACACGGCACGCCGATCCTGGTTCAGGCGGACAAGGAGGGCCTGACCCCCCGCCAGACGGCCGACAAGTACAGCCGGATGATCGCCGAGGACCTGCGCGGCCTGGGCATGTCGTACGACCTGTTCACCCGCACGACCACCGGCAACCACTACCAGGTGGTGCAGGAGATCTTCCTGGCGCTGCACCGCAACGGCTACGTGACCGCGCGCACCACGACCGGCGCGGTCAGCCCCTCCACGGGCCGGACGCTGCCCGACCGCTACATCGAGGGCACCTGCCCGATCTGCGGGTACGACGGCGCGCGCGGCGACCAGTGCGACAACTGCGGCAACCAGCTGGACGCGGCCGAACTGGTCAACCCCCGGTCCAGGATCAACGGGGAGAAGCCCGAGTTCGTCGAGACCGAGCACCTCTTCCTCGACCTCCCGGCGTTCACCGAGACCCTCGGGAAGTGGCTGACCACCAGGACGGACTGGCGGCCCAACGTCCTGAACTTCACCAGGAACCTGGTCGACGACATGCGGCCCCGGCCGATCACCCGCGACCTGGACTGGGGTGTCCCGGTGCCGCTCGACGGCTGGCGGGACCAGCCCCTGAAGCGGTTCTACGTGTGGTTCGACGCGGTCATCGGCTACTTCTCGGCCAGCGTCGAGTGGGCCCGCCGGTCCGGGGACCCGGACGCGTGGAAGGCCTGGTGGACCGACCCGAAGGCCCAGGGCCACTACTTCATGGGCAAGGACAACATCACCTTCCACGCCCAGATCTGGCCGGCGTTGCTGCTGGGCCACAACGGCGCGGGGGACAAGGGGGGCGCGCCCGGTGCCTTCGGTGAGCTGAACCTGCCGGACGACATCGTCTCCAGCGAGTTCCTCACCATGAGCGGCTCGAAGTTCTCCACCTCTCGCGGCACGGTCATCTACGTCAACGACTTCCTGCGCGAGTTCGGCCCGGACACCCTCCGCTACTTCATCTCGGTCGCCGGCCCCGAGACCCAGGACACCGACTTCACCTGGGAGGAGTTCGTCCGGCGGACCAACTTCGAGCTGGCGAACGAGTGGGGGAACCTGGTCAACCGCTCGGTGGCGATGGCGGCGAAGAACGTGGGCGCCGTCCCGGCCCCGGTGGCTCCCACCGCTGAGGACGAACAGCTCAAGTCGCTGGCCAGGGGTGCGTTCGACGTCGTCGGCGGCCACCTCGCCCGGTCCCGGTTCCGAGCGGCGGCCACCGAGGCGATGCGGGTGGTCAGCGCGGCCAACAAGTACCTCTCCGACCAGGAGCCGTGGAAGCGCAAGGACGACCCGGAACGCAGGGACACCATCCTGCACACCGCGCTCCAGGTGGTCTCGGACGCCAACACCCTGCTGACCCCCTTCCTGCCGCACTCCGCGCAGCGGGTGCACGAGCTGCTCGGCGGCAGCGGTGTGTGGGCGGCCCAGCCCGAGCTGCGGGACGTCGAGGACCTCGACGTGCCCGGCCGGGAGTACCCGATCCTGACCGGGGACTACGCGGCGGAACAGGCCAGTTGGGAGTCCCGGGAGATCCAGCCGGGAACGCCGCTGAGCAAGCCGAGCCCGCTGTTCTCCAAGCTCGACCCGGCGCTGGGGGAGACCGGCCCGGAATGGGCTCCGATCTCCTAGGGAACGGAGCGCGAGGTACGACGAGGCGGGGCGGCGGCGACGGCACCGTCCCGCCTCCGCCGTGCCCACCTCGGCCCGTGCCCCGCCGCACCGTGGAAAGGACTCCGCCGTGAGTGACCGTCGTCAGCCACCGCCGATCCCGGAACGCCTCGCCGTGGACACGGTCGACGCGCACACCCACCTGGACGCGTGCGGGGCCCGAACGGCGTCCGAGGTGGCCGGGGTGGTCGACCGGGCCGCCGCCGCCGGCATCACCCGGGTGGTCACGGTCGCCGACGACCTCGACTCGGCCCGGTGGGCGGTGCGGGCCGCGCACTGGGACCGCCGCGTGTTCGCCGCCGTCGCCCTGCACCCCACCCGCACCGCCGAGTTCCCCGAGCCGGTTCGTGAGGAGCTCGCCGCGCTCGCCGCCGACCCGAGGGTCGTCGCGGTGGGGGAGACCGGGTTGGACTACTACTGGGACTACTCGCCGCCCGCCGCGCAGCGGGAGGCGTTCCGCTGGCACGTGGCGCTGGCCAAGAGCGTCGGCAAGCCGTTGATGATCCACGACCGGGAGGCGCACGAGGACATCCTGCGGGTCCTGGAGGAGGAAGGGCCGCCCGAGCACGTGGTGTTCCACTGCTTCTCCGGCGATGAGGACTTCGCGCGGCGGTGCGTCGAGGCCGGCTACGTGCTGTCCTTCGCCGGCACGGTCTCCTTCCGCAACGCACGCGACCTGCACGCGGCCGCCAGGGTGGTGCCCGAGGACCAGCTGTTGGTGGAGACGGACGCCCCGTTCCTCACGCCACACCCGTTCCGGGGACGCCCGAACGAGCCCTACTGCGCCGCCTACACGGTGCGGGAGCTGGCGCGACTACGGGGAGTGGCGGAAGAGGTGGTCGCGGCGGCCGCGAACCGGACGGCGGACCGGATCTTCGGGTTGAAATCGGTCACTGAACCAGCGCCCATTAGTGCGAACGAGTGAATTTCAGGGTGATCGCGAGCACAGCCCAGGTTGATCTCTTGGCCGCCACGCCGAATGCCGTTACGGTCCCGAGATCGTAAGCCGGGATGGGGACACCGAGGTGGCTCCGCCGACGTGCGCGGTGCGCGCCTACCAGGCGTCACCAGCCGCCCCGCTCCGCGCGACACCCGCGGCGGGCGGAGGACACCCGCCACGTCGCGGAACAACC
>NZ_AGVX02000480.1 GCF_000239155.1 Actinoalloteichus spitiensis RMV-1378 | reverse complement strand
GTCGCCGGCGTGGACTTCCAGCGTTCCGAGCATCGCCACGCGCATGGGGCCAGCCTGTCATGCGCGGGCCGTCGCCCGCCCCGTACCGCGCCGGCCGATCCCGGGTGCTCCCGGGAGCCGATGTCGGGCAACCGGGCCGCCCACCCGTCGCGGCGGGCGGGGCAGCCGTCCTCCGCTCATGCGGAAGGCCCCGCCGACAGGTGTCGACGGGGCCTTCCTCCGGCGCCGTACCGGATCAGTCGTTCTCGGTGTCGTTCTGGTTCTCGGTGCTGGACCCGCCCGAGCCGGACAGCTCCACCGGCGGGGAGTCCGGGACCTCGACCGGCTTGGTCTCACCGCGGAAGACGAAGCGGGCCTCGTCGTCGCGCTTGTCCTCGCCGTCCCAGCCCTCGACGTCGGCGATGATGATCTGGCCCGGCTGGAGTTCGCCGAACAGGATCTTCTCCGACAGCTGGTCCTCGATCTCCCGCTGGATGGTCCGCCGCAGCGGCCGGGCACCCAGCACCGGGTCGAAGCCCCGCTTGGCCAGGAGCTTCTTGGCCTTCTCGGTCAGCTCCAGCGCCATGTCCTTGTTCTTGAGCTGCGTCTCGACGCGGCTCACCATCAGGTCCACCATCCGGACGATCTCGGTCTCGGTCAGCTGGTGGAAGACGATGATGTCGTCGATCCGGTTCAGGAACTCCGGGCGGAAGTGCTTCTTCAGCTCGTCGTTGACCTTCTGCTTCATCCGCTCGTAGTTCGAGCCCTGTTCCCCGCTGCCGGAGAACCCGAGGCCCACCGCCTTGGAGATGTCCTGGGTGCCCAGGTTGGAGGTGAAGATGATGACGGTGTTCTTGAAGTCCACCGTCCGGCCCTGACCGTCGGTCAGCCGACCGTCCTCGAGAACCTGGAGCAGCGTGTTGTACACCTCCTGGTGCGCCTTCTCGATCTCGTCGAACAGCACGACGGAGAACGGCTTGCGGCGCACCTTCTCCGTGAGCTGTCCGCCCTCCTCGTACCCGACGTAGCCGGGAGGAGCGCCGAACAGCCGGGAGGCGGTGTAGCGGTCGTGGAACTCCCCCATGTCGATCTGGACGAGCGCGTCGTCCTCGCCGAAGAGGAAGTTCGCCAGCGCCTTGGACAGCTCGGTCTTCCCCACGCCGGACGGGCCGGCGAAGATGAACGAACCGGAGGGGCGCTTCGGGTCCTTCAACCCGGCCCGCGTGCGGCGGATCGCCTGGGAGACCGCCTTGACGGCGTCCTCCTGCCCGATGATCCGCTTGTGCAGCTCCTCCTCCATCCGGAGCAGGCGGGTGGTCTCCTCCTCGGTCAGCTTGAAGACCGGGATGCCGGTCCAGTTGCCGAGGACCTCGGCGATCTGCTCGTCGTCGACCTCGGCCACGACGTCCAGGTCACCGGACTTCCACTGCTTCTCCCGCTCGCTCTTCTGGGCGAGCAGCTGCTTCTCCTCGTCACGCAGCCTGGCGGCCCGCTCGAAGTCCTGCGCGTCGATCGCGGACTCCTTGTCCCTGCGGACGTCGGCGATCTTCTCGTCGAACTCGCGCAGGTCCGGCGGGGCCGTCATCCGGCGGATCCGCATCCGCGCGCCGGCCTCGTCGATCAGGTCGATCGCCTTGTCGGGCAGGTAGCGGTCGTTGATGTACCTGTCGGCCAGGGTGGCCGCCGCGACCAGCGCGGAGTCGGTGATGGACACCCGGTGGTGGGCCTCGTAGCGGTCCCGCAGACCCTTGAGGATCTCGATGGTGTGGTCCAACGAGGGCTCGCCCACCTGGATGGGCTGGAAGCGCCGCTCCAGCGCCGGGTCCTTCTCGACGTGCTTGCGGTACTCGTCGAGGGTGGTGGCGCCGATGGTCTGCAGCTCACCCCTGGCCAGCATCGGCTTGAGGATGCTGGCGGCGTCGATCGCGCCCTCGGCGGCGCCCGCTCCGACCAGCGTGTGCAGCTCGTCGATGAACAGGATGATGTCGCCCCGGGTGCGGATCTCCTTGAGCACCTTCTTCAGGCGCTCCTCGAAGTCACCCCGGTAGCGGGAACCGGCGACCAGGGAGCCGAGGTCGAGGGTGTAGAGCTGCTTGTCCTTCAGCGTCTCGGGGACCTCGCCCCGGACGATCTGCTGGGCCAGCCCCTCGACGACGGCGGTCTTGCCCACGCCCGGCTCGCCGATGAGGACGGGGTTGTTCTTGGTCCGGCGGGACAGCACCTGCATGACCCGCTCGATCTCCTTGTCCCGGCCGATCACCGGGTCCAGCTTGCCCTCGCGGGCGCTGGAGGTCAGGTTGCGGCCGAACTGGTCGAGCACCAGCGACGAGGACGGGGTGCCCTCGCCCCGGCCGGCGGTCTCCGCCGGCTCCTTGCCCTGGTAGCCGGACAGCAGCTGCAGGACCTGCTGGCGGACGCGGTTGAGGTCCGCGCCGAGCTTCACCAGCACCTGCGCCGCCACGCCCTCACCTTCGCGGATGAGGCCGAGCAGGATGTGCTCGGTGCCGATGTAGTTGTGGCCGAGCTGCAACGCCTCCCGCAGCGACAGCTCCAGCACCTTCTTGGCGCGCGGCGTGAACGGGATGTGCCCGCTGGGAGCCTGCTGGCCCTGGCCGATGATCTCCTCGACCTGCTGGCGCACGCCCTCCAGGGCGATACCCAGCGACTCCAACGCCTTGGCGGCGACACCCTCACCCTCGTGGATCAGGCCCAGGAGGATGTGTTCAGTGCCGATGTAGTTGTGGTTCAGCATCCTGGCCTCTTCCTGGGCCAGGACGACAACCCGCCTCGCGCGGTCGGTGAATCTTTCGAACATTCGCACTCCCTGACAGCGGCGACAGCGGCTTCCAACTCGCCCCAGGCAGTGACACACAGCCTCACTGGCGCTCTGCGACGAGGTCGGCACCCTACGACCACTGTAGTAGGCATTCTCGCTGCGGCGTGCTCCCGTTAGCTCCGGAAAGCGGCCGTCACACGTCCGACAGCGGGTTCAACGGGCCGGAGCCGCCCTGAATTCCTGGTCACGCTGGGTTGTGCGGGCTGTCCGCCCAGAGCGAACACGCGCTTGCCCTCGGCGCGCTCCCCTGACCTCGGGCGAGCCGCCCGGCCCGGGCGGCCTCGCCGCACCGCCCTCGCACGGGGGGAACCCGCTCGCGGGCGAGGCCTGGCGAGCGGGTGGACGGCACCGGGATGAGCACCACCCCACCCGGCAGGGATAAGGTTAGGCAACCCTGCCTCGCCCGCCGGGCGCGACCGACGAGGACCGGCCGGCCGCCGGGTACCCGGAAGGGCGGGACAGAGCAGACGAGGACCCACCGGGTGACGAGCACCAGGTGGCGAGATGAGGTGGAGGTGACGTCGTGAACATGCTCACCCGCGTCCGAGCGGGTCACCGGGACGCGCCGCCCGCCCCCCACGCCGGTACGACGATCGCCCACTCCATCGGGGCGACGCGGGCTCCCAGCTGGATGGCACTGCGCTTCGGCACCCCACCGGAGGAGGGGGAGACGTGGGTCGGCTGCGCACGGGCGCTCACCGACCCGGAGTTCTTCCCCTCCTGGCAGTCGAGGCTCGGCGACTGGCTGCGGGAACGCTTCGGCGAGTCCCCGCACCGCACCACCTCCGGGTACCTGATGAGCTGGTACCTGCACGCCCCCGGGTTCCTGGCCGGGATGCTCTTCCACACCGCCCGTCGGGTTCCGCACCTGCGACCGAGGGACCTGGCGTTCCGGCTCGCCGACTCACGACCGCACGTCGACGGCGTCGCCCTGCTGAGCGAGGGGTTCGCCTGCCTGCCCGACGACCCGGCCGCCGGGACGGCGCGGGCGACGGTGGTCGCCGACGAACGGGCGCTGGCCGCGCTGCTCCGCGCGCGCTTCGTCGACCACGCGGCTCGGTTCGTCGCCGCCTTCGCCCCGTACACCCGGCTCGGCCGACGCACCCTGTGGGCGGCCGCGACCGACGTGCTGGACACCGCCCTGTGGAACGCGGGCCGGCTGGGCGGCGACGAGGGGGCCGGGGTCGGCGACGCCTCACTCGTGCTCGCACCCTCGGACACCGACCCCCTCACCTCGGGGTCGACCCTCTACGCGGTGACGGGCGAGGACAACAGCCAGCACTGGACCCGGCGCCGGCAGAGCTGCTGCTTCCACTACGCGCTCCCCGGGGTCGAACGGGCCTGCGTGACCTGTCCCCGCGTCTCCGACTCCGAACGGGCGGAGCGCGTCCGCCGGGGTGGCGACTGAGGGAGCGGACGAGACCGACGGGTCCCGTCCGCTCCCGCCGGGCGGGGCGGGGTCCGACCGCTTACCTCGCGAGCGGCCGGTGCGGTGGACCGCCGGGCGGTGGCGCGGCCCACGGGCACCACGAGCGGCGTCCCGGGCACCGGGCGTCGGCACCCCGGCGTCGCGCCCGAGGACGCCGAACAGCAGCTCCTCGGCGGCGTCCTCGGCCGGTTCCCCTCGGCGACCACCGCCAGGACGCAGCGCGACCGGCCGCCGCGCACCCGACGGCCTGGTTCAGCTCGCGCGGCACCACCACGGCGGCGGACACCCCGCCGTCACGTGCGACCGCCCCGCCAGGGCGAGAACGTCCACCCGGTGCGCGAGTCCGGGTAGGTGGTGGGTTCGCCGGGCAGGCGGAGACCGGGCACTGGGCCAGGCCCCTGCCGAGGACCACGCCCGCTGCCGCTGACGGGCGAGGAGTTCGTCGAGCGCCCGGTCCCACCGCCCCGCCCCCACCGTCCGCAGCGCCTCGGCCACACCGACCGTCCGGCGGAGGACCGCTGGCGGGAGCAGGTCCGGTGCGGGTGGCACCCCGGGCGACGACGTCCGCCACGGTCCGGCCCTCCGCCCGTCGGGGACCGGGGGAGGACGGCCGGCACCCGGGCCGGCTCGCGGACGAGCAGGCCGTCGACGGGCTCCTCGACGTCCGTCCCGTCGACGAGGAGCGCGCCCTCGGCCGGGACAGGAGCCGTTTCAGGGCTCGGCGACGGTGGACTTCCACCCCCGTTCGGTCCGAGGACGGCCGGCCGTGCCGTCCGGAGGTCCGGGTCGAGCTCCTGGACCACGAACCGCCCGCAGCAGGGCGGCCGCGGCGAGCGGGCGCACCAACCGGCTGGTGGGCGCCCAGGGGCCGCGCCGGAACGATCCGGTCGTACTCGCACCGGCGCGCCCGCCCGAGACGCTCGTGGCGCCGTCGACGCGGGCGCGGAACACGGCCGCTCCGCTGGCGGACGCGGCCGCCGACGCACGGTCCCCTCCCCACCCCGTGGCGCCCAGCCGACGTCCTGGGTGAGGCGGGCCTGACGAACACGACGCTGGGGGCGAGCACGTCTCGCCCCAGCGGACCTGACGGTCAGCTCCGCCGGGGCGGTCGTCCTTGCGGTACCGCTCAGTTGGCCTTGTTGTAGGCCTCGAGCACCTCGGCGGGGATGCGACCCCGGTCCGAGACCTCCATGCCCCGCTTCCGGGCCCACTCCCGGATCGCCTGGTTCTGCTCGCGGTCCGCGGTGGTGGTGCTCCCGTTGCTCCTGCCAGCAGGCGCCCGACCAGCGGAGCGACGGCGGCCACCTGAACGCCGGGCTCCCTGGACGTAGCTCGCCAGCGCGTCGCGGAGCTGCGAGGCATTGTTCGACGAAAGGTCGATCTGGTAAGCGACACCGTCGAGTGCGAAGTCAACGGTCTCCTCGGCCTCGCTGCCGTCGAGATCGTCGACCAAAGTGACGGTTACCTTCTGCGCCATAGTCCTCGTCCTTCCCCAAAAGCTCGCTCAGGGCTCAGGCCCGCCCTGGGCCAGCCCATGCCGGTTCCGGGACCAGTTCCCGACCGGTAGCGACGATCAAAATACCGGTCGCTGTTCCCACAATACTAACGCGTTTTCGGCGGGGCGCACTCCGCCTAGCGAGTTCTGCTGGCTCATTCAGGGCGGACGAGCGGGAAGAGGATGGTCTCTCTGATGCCCAGTCCGGTCAAAGCCATCAACAGGCGGTCTATCCCCATTCCCGTGCCGCCGCTGGGCGGCATTCCGTACTCCAGTGACCGCAGGAAGTCTTCGTCCAACCGCATGGCCTCCTCGTCCCCGGCGGCCGCCAGCCTGGACTGTTCTTGCAGCCTTTCCCGTTCGACGACCGGGTCGACCAGTTCCGAGTACCCCGTCGCCAGCTCGAAACCCCGCACATACAGGTCCCACTTCTCGGCCACCCCGGGCTTGTCCCGGTGCTGCCTGGTCAGCGGGGAGGTTTCCAGCGGGAAATCACGGACAAAGGTCGGCTCGTACAGGGTCGAGCCCACCAGGTGCTCCCACAGTTCCTCGACGAGCTTGCCGTGGCCGAGCTTCGCCCCGCCGCCGGCGAGGTCGAGCCCGTGGGAGACCGCCAGGGCCCGCAGCCTCTCGGCCGGGGTCTCCGGGGTGACCTCCTCCCCCACCGCCTCGGCGAGGGACTCGTACATCGTCAGCGAGGCCCACTCACCGGACAGGTCGTACTCGGAACCGTCGGCGAGCGTGACGACCTGGGTGCCGAAGACCCTGGTGGCCGCCTCCTGCACCAGCTCGCGGGTCAGCACGGCCATCGTGTCGTAGGTGCCGTACGCCTCGTAGAACTCCAGCATGGCGAACTCGGGCGAATGCGAGGAGTCGCTGCCCTCGTTCCGGAAGTTGCGGTTGATCTCGAAAACCCGCTCGATTCCGCCGACCACGCACCTCTTGAGATACAACTCGGGGGCGATCCGCAGGAAAAGGTCGATGTCGAAGGCGTTGGAGTGGGTGACGAACGGCCGGGCGGCGGCCCCGCCGTGGAGGGTCTGGAGCATGGGCGTCTCGACTTCGAGGTAGCCGCGCTCGTGAAAGGACTCCCGCAGCGACCGCACGACCGAGGACCGGGTGCGCACGGTGTCGGCCGCCTGCCGCCGGACGATGAGATCCACGTAGCGCTGCCGCACCCGGGTTTCCTCGGCGAGGTCCTTGTGGGCCACCGGCAGCGGCCGCAAAGCCTTGGCGGCCATTCGCCATTCGTCGACCAGGACGGACAACTCGCCCCGGCGGGACGTGATCACCTCCCCGGAGACGAATACGTGGTCACCCAAGTCCACGTCGGCCTTCCAGGCCGACAAAGCCTCCTCCCCCACCTGCTTGAGGCTGACCATTGCCTGCAGTTCCGCGCCGTCACCAGCACGGAGCGTGGCGAAACACAGCTTTCCGGTGTTCCGGAGGAACATGACCCGGCCGGCGACCCCGACAATCCGCCCAGTCGAGGTATCCGGGGGGAGATCGGGATTCTCCGCGCGGACCTGCCCCAGACCGTGCGTGACGGGGAGCGAGACCGGATACGGCTCAATACCGCTCGCCAGCATCCGCGCCCGCTTCTCGCGGCGCACGCGCATCTGCTCGGGAAGGGTGTCCTCGCTGGTCACAGTGTCATTGTCCGGCTGCCCGTTCACGGGGGAACAGACTACGTTCCTTCCCCCCAATACCCCCAACCGGATACCATCCCCGGAGTGGATCACGCTCCGGTCGGCTCGGCCGACGATCGACGGTCAGACGCGGCGCAGGCCAGTTCCTTCGGGCAGGTGGCCGAGGACTACGCCGAGCACCGGCCCGGCTACCCGGACCCGGCGGTGCGCTGGGCCCTCGAACCGGTGGCGTCCAGACCCCACCTCACCGTGCTGGACCTCGCGGCGGGCACGGGGAAGGTGACCCAGGCAGTGCGGCGGATCGCGGTCGAGACCGTGGCCGTCGAGCCGGACCCCCGGCTCCGCGCCGAGTTCGCCCGGCGGGTGCCAGGCGTGCGCGTCCTCGACGGCGGCGCCGAGGCCCTGCCGCTGCCCGACGCCTCCGTCGACGCGGTCACGGTCGGTCAGGCCTTCCACTGGTTCGACGCGCCGAGGGCGCTGGACGAGATCGCCCGTGTCCTGCGGCCCGGCGGGGTGGTGGCGGCGCTCACCAACTACAACGACGACCGGTGGGAGTGGGTGGCCGGCCTCCAGCGGACCGGAATCCCCAGCCCGGGCATCAGCGAGGAGGACCCGGACTACGTCCCGGCGCACCCGAGGTTCGCGCCGGTGGAGACCGCTCGCTTCGAGCACGCCCACCGCCGCACGGCGGACTCCCTGGTCCGGATGATCTCCACCCACTCCTGGGTGCTGGTCCAGGCTCCGGAGGAGCAGGAGCGGATGCGGGCCGAACTCCGCTCCTACCTCGCCGGCCGGCCGGAGACCAGCTCGGGCGAGTTCGACCTCCCGCAGGTGGCCGTCGTGAACCGGGCGGTCCGCCGCTGAGGGGCGAAACCGCCCGGTCGACGGGCGGGGAACCGCCTCAGTGCACGTTGCGTTCGTAGAACAGCCGGAGACCGATCAGGGTGAGGTCCGGTACGTGGTGGTCGATCGACTCGGTCTCCCCCACGATCAGCGGCGCGAGCCCCCCCGTCGCGATGACGGTGACGGGGGTGTCCCCACCCGAGTTGAGTTCAGCCACGATGCGGCGCACCAGGCCGTCGACCTGCGCCGCGAAGCCGTAGAGGATGCCGGACTGGAGGCACTCCACGGTGTTCTTGCCGATCACCGCCCTCGGCCGGACGAGCTCCACCTTGCGCAGCTGCGCCGCCCGCGAGGCCAGGGCGTCCACCGAGATCTCCATGCCGGGAGCGAAGACCCCGCCCAGGAACTCCCCCTTCGCCGAGATGACGTCGATGTTGGTCGACGTCCCGAAGTCGACGACCACGCAGGCGGTCCCGTACAGGTGGTGCGCGGCCAGGGTGTTCACCACCCGGTCGCCACCCACCTCCTTGGGGTTGTCCACCAGCAGCGGAACACCGGTCCGCGCTCCCGGCTGCACCAGCATCCGGGGCACCGAGGAGTAGTACCGGCCCAACATCACGCGGAGTTCCCGCAGCACGGCGGGCACCGTGGACAACGCGGAGACCCCGGTGATGCGGTCGGCGTGCTCGCCCAGCAGCCCGCGCATCGTCAGGGCCAACTCGTCGGCGGTCATCCTGGCATCGGTCCGCATCCGCCAGTCGCGCAACAGGGTGGCGTCCGCCCCCCTGCCGGTGTACAGGCCCAGCACGATGTTGGTGTTACCGATGTCGATGGCAAGCAGCACCGGTCGCCCCTTCTTCCTCATCCACGGCTACGAGCGGTCCCGCTCAGCCCTCGGCCTGGAGCAGCGCGTCCAGTCGCGCCGCGTCCGCGGTCTCCCCCGGCTGGTCCTCGCGGTTCTCCGCGGTGGTGGCCCCCGACCGCAGGCCGTGCCCCTCGGGCACACCGCCCGGGTCGCCGTCCTGGCGCAGCACCCGGTTGTCGCCGTCGACGAAGAGGACCCTCGGCCGCAGGTTCCTCGCTTCCTCGTCGTCCACCACGCCGTAGGCGATGAGGATGACGATGTCCCCGACGTGCACCAGGTGCGCGGCGGCACCGTTGATCCCCAGCACGCCGGTACCGCGCTCACCCGGGATGGCGTAGGTCTCCAACCGCGCGCCGTTGGTGACGTCCACGATCGTCACCTGTTCGCCGGGGAGCAGGTCCGCCGCCTCCATCAGGTCCTCGTCGATGGTCACCGACCCCACGTAGTGCAGGTCTGCCTGGGTGACCGTGGCCCGGTGGATCTTGGACTTGAGCATCGTGCGGAACATGGAGGGGACCCTCTCTCTCCGGTCGGCTCGGTTCATCGGGCGGACGTCGTGCCCGAGGCGCCGTCGGCGGGCCTCGACAGCACGAGTGGTGCGTTGTCGATCAGCCGGACATCGCCGATCCGCGCGGCGACCAGCAGGCGGGCGCTGCCCTCCTCGGGTGCCGGCTCCAGGTCCGGCCCGCGCAGCTCCAGGTAGTCCACGTCCAGCGCGGGCTCGGCCGCCAGCACCTCACGGGCGGTGGCCAGCGCCGTCGCGGCGCCGGCACCGGCGGTGTGGACGGCGGCGGTCAGTGCGGCGGAGAGGGCGACGGCCGCCGCGCGCTGGTCCTCCCGCAGGTAGGCGTTGCGGGACGACAGCGCGAGACCCCTCGGTTCCCGCACCGTTGGTACGCCCACCACGGCCGTGTCCAGGTTGAGTTCGCGCGCCATCCGCCGGACCAACACCAGCTGCTGGTAGTCCTTCTCCCCGAAGAACGCCACGTCGGGGCGCACGATGTTGAACAGCTTCGCGACCACGGTGAGGACACCCTCGAAATGGCCGCTCCGGGCGGCGCCCTCCATCTCGTCGCCCAGGGGTCCGGGGGACACGGTCACCGAGCGGCCGTGCGGGTACATCCCCTCGGCGTTCGGGGCGAACACCAGCTCGACACCCTCGGACCGGCACACCTCGACGTCCGCCGCGAGGTCCCTCGGGTAGCGGTCGAAGTCCTCGCCGGCGCCGAACTGCAAGGGGTTGACGAAGATCGACACCACCGTGACCGAGTTGGGCACCCGGCGGGCGTGGCGGATCAGCTCACGGTGCCCGGCGTGCAGCGCGCCCATGGTGGGAACCAGTGCCACCCGCCGGCCGGCGGCACGCAGCGTCCTGGTGACCTTCGACAACGCCTCGACCTCGGTGTGGGTGGTCAGCGCGCCGGAGCGGAACGGGCGGGCGGCGGGTTCGGTCGTCATCGGTCCTCCTCGTCCAGCGCCGTCCGCACGTCGTGCGCCGCGTGGGGCGGCAGCAGGCCGGCCCGTTCCGCGCGGTCGGCGGTGCGCGCGGCCAACAGCCGGTAGGCGGGTACCACCCGGGGCGCTGCCTCGGAGAGGACGTCCAGGTGTCGGCGCACGGTACCGGCGTCGCCCCGCGACACCGGCCCGGTCAGCGCGCGGTCCCCGTGCCGCAGGGCGTTGTCGAGGGCCGCCCCGAGCAGGGGACCGAGGAGGCGGCGGGACTCCCGCACCCCGCTGGACTCCAGGAGCTCCAGGCAGTCGCCGACCAGCGTCATCAGGTGGTTGGCCCCGTGGGTGAGCGCGGCGTGGTAGAGGGGGCGCGCCTCCTCGGGCACCCGAACTGGTTCGGCGCCGAGCTCCACGACGAGCGCCTCGCCCACGTGCCAGCCCATGCCACCGGCCGCCGGGGTGCCGGGCTCGTCGGCGTCGGCGGTCACCGCCACCGAACAGGTGGTGAGCCGTTGCAGGTCCTCGGCACGGCCGGTGAAGGTCATGGCGGGGTGCAGCGCCACCGGGAGCACCCCGACCTCGGTGGCGGGCCGCAGGACCGACACCCCCAGCGCGCCGGACGTGTGCGCGACGATCTGCCCCGCACGCAGCGAACCGGTCGCCACGAGACCGCGGACCAGACCGGGGAGGACGTCGTCGGGAACGGCGAGCACCACGAGGTCCGCCCGCTGGGCCACCTGGTCCGGCGGTAGCAGGGGAACATCGGGGAGCAGCTCCTCGGCCCGGCGGCGGGAGGCCGCGGAGACGGCGGAGGCACCGACCACGATGTGCCCGGCCTGGGCGAGGGCGGCACCGAGCACGGCGCCCACCCGTCCCGCCGAGATGACTCCGGTCGCCAGCCGGGCTGGTCGACCTCCGAGGCTGGCACCCTCGCCAGCGGCCCCCGGGACCACAGCGCTCATCGTGCGCGACTCCTTCGTTGCGTTCCAGTCCCGGCTCCAGCCGGGTACCGGACAGCCGAGAGGGTAACTCCTGGGAGCGGGCTGGATCTCAGTCAGGTGAGCAGCTTCACCCCCACCCCGGTGCGGGAGCCGACGGGGGTGGCGGCGCCCAGCCCCGGTCAGCGTGGGCGGTTAGTCCCCTTCCGCCTCTCGGCCCGCGCCACCCTGGTCGCGGCGCTCCGGACGAGGCCGTCGCGCACGGCCTCGGCGCGCGCGCCGAGCAGCACTCCGACCGCCTGCGCCTGCCGCCGCGCGGCGTCGGGCACCGGAAGCCCCTGGGCGACCCGGTGCCGGAGGAACGCGAGCTCGGTGACCGCGTGCTGGTACTCGCGCACCGCGCGGGCGGCCTCCGCGCCCGCCCGTTCCCGCACCGCCTTCCGCCAGGCCTTCCGGCTGGGCAGGCTGGAGAGCAGGGTCACCTCGCCTGGGGCGATCCAGCCTTCCTCGGCGAAGCCGGGCAGCTGGGCGACGACGGTCCGCTGTTCCCGACGTCGTTGCCACAGCACGAGCACCAGCGTGGCCACGAAGATCGGCACCATGACGACGAAGTAGGTGTCGACGAAGGTGGCACCGCCGCCCAGCGTCGCGGCTCCGTTCCACACCGCGTGCAGCAGGACGGCCAGGGCGTACCCCACGAGCAGCGCGGTCGTCCGCACCCACCGCTTCCTGGACCCGGCCGCGATGCCGACCCCGATGCCCACCATCGCGCTGAACAGCGGGTGGGCGAAGGGGGTGAGGATGCCCCGCAGCACGAAGACCGCGACGACGCCACCGGTGAGGTCCCCGAAGCCGCCCTCCCGGAAGGCGAGGCCGAAGTAGTTGATGTTCTCGGTGAAGGCGAACCCGATTGCGGTGACACCGGAGTAGACGATGCCGTCCACGATCCCGTCGAACTCCACCCGGCGGCGGAGGAACACCCCGACGACGAACAGGGCCTTGGCGGCCTCCTCGACCAGGGGAGCCGAGATCACGGCCGCGACGACGTCGCCGCCTCCCGTTCCGAGCAGGGACTCGCCGACCACCTCGGCGGTGTTGTTGATCAGCAGGGCGCAACCGGTGGCCCCGCAGGCACCCCAGACGAACGCGGCGAGCAGCAGTTTCGGCGGCTCGGGTTCCCACCGGTCGATCCACAGGAAGGCCGCCAGCACGGGTCCGACCGGGAGCAGGGCCAGCAGGGCACCGACGATCACCGGTACGAACCCGACCCTGGCGGTGGCGACGCCGAGCAGCGCGAGGCCGGACAGCCCCAACAGGACCAGTACGACCACCGGCCACAGCAGGACCCGACGTCGTTCGAGGCGCGCGCTGGTCAGGTGCCCAACCGGCGTCCGCTCGTCGATCGCCACGCCGCCCACCTCGCGCCAGGGCCGGCGGCCAACGCCCGGCCGGTAGTCGAAGGGCACGGCCACCGGTCCGGGCCGTTCCCTCCAGAACCTTATTGGCTCGGCCCGCGCGCGGCCCGCCCAGCACCGGCCCCGAGAGCGCGGCCCGCGACCAGTCGGGGGCACCGCTGGCGGACACTGTGCTGATGCTGGACTGGGAACTGGCCTGGTCCCGTGCGCTCTACGGCCCGGAGGGGTTCTTCGCGCGGGGCGAACGGCCCGCCGGCCACTTCCGCACCTCCCCGCTGGTGGGACCGGTCTTCGCCGAGGCCGTGGTGGCCCTGCTCGACCGGGTCGACCACGCGCTGGGGCGGCCCGCCCGGGTGGACTTCGTCGATGTGGGGGCGGGTGGTGGGGAGCTCGCCGAGGAGGTACGGCAACGGGCACCGGCCGGGTTGGCGGGCAGGATGGCCGTCACCGCCGTGGACGTGGCCCCCAGGCCCGCCCGCCGCCTCCCCGGCGTGACCTGGCGCTCCACGCCGCCACCCCGCGTGGTCGGCCTGGTCGTGGCCAACGAGTGGCTGGACGCCGTTC
The DNA here is from genome assembly GCF_000239155.1 of Actinoalloteichus spitiensis RMV-1378. GTDB lineage: Bacteria > Actinomycetota > Actinomycetes > Mycobacteriales > Pseudonocardiaceae > Actinoalloteichus_B > Actinoalloteichus_B spitiensis. The sequence goes on along the minus strand of NZ_AGVX02000480.1, from coordinate 2,304 downwards.
CCTGCCCGGTCCTGGTACGACGCGGCGGGGGGTGGTGCCGGGTCGGGGTGGACGCGGCGGGCCGGGAGACGGTCCTCGACCCCGTGGACACCACCGTCCAGGCCTGGCTGGAGCACTGGTGGCCGGTGGGCGAGCGGGCCAGGGGCGGGGCCGCGCTCCGGGCGGAGGCGGGAACGACCCGGGACCGGGCGTGGTGCTCGGTGGTGCGGACGGTCCGCGCCGGCGTCGCCGTGGCCATCGACTACCACCACCTGCTGGCCGACCGGAGCGCCGGCCGGGTGGACGCCGGGACCCTCACCGGCTACCTGCACGGGCGGCAGGTGGCCCCGGTGCCCGACGGTTCCCGCGACCTGACCGCCCACGTGGCGCTGGACGCGTCCGCGGCGGCCGTCCACTCCGTGGTGGGGGAGCCGCTGTTCACCACGTTGACCAGCCAGCGGCGGGTGCTCGCCGACCTCGGTGTGGTCCGCGCCGTCCCGCCGCCGGCACTCGCGGCCGCCGACCCGCTCGGCTGGCTGGACGCCACCGCGCGGAGCGGAGGCGCGGCGGAACTCACCTCACCGGAGGGGCTCGGGGGCTTCGGCTGGCTGGTCCACGAGGTGGCGCTCCCCGTGCGCGTGCTGGCGGCCGGGCACCGGGACACCGCCGCGTGAGCCGGCCCTCGGGAGCGGAGGCGCCGTGACCGCGACGAGGCGCACGGGCACGGCGTACAGCTCGCGCGCCCGCGGGACCGCCCGCCCCGAGGGTCCACCCTGCGGCAGGTGGCCCCCCCGGCTCCCTCGGCCCACCACCGGGAACTGGGGCCGGGGCGGCGGTGCGAGCATGGGAGGGTGTCTGACCAGATGATCGTCGGCGTCGGCTCGGGAGCCGCGCACCTCGGGGTGGACCGCGTCGTGGACCTGGGCCCCCTCCACCCGGCGGCGCACGGCGCCTACCGGCTCCGGCTGACCGTCGAGGGACCCGCCGCCGACCCGGTGATCACCTCAGCCACCCCCCTCGTCGGGCACCTGCACCGGGGCGCCGAGAAGCTCTTCGAGGTCCGTGACTACCGGCAGGTCCTCGCCCTCGCCAACCGGCACGACTGGCTCGCGGCGTTCTGCAACGAGATGACGGTGGCGATGGCGGTGGAGCGGATGCTGGGCATGACGGTGCCCGACCGCGCGAACTGGCTCCGCACGGTGTTCTGCGAGTTGAACCGGGCCCTCGCCCTGGTCGTGTTCCTCACCCCGGTCGCCGGGGCGAGCGGGGTGGGGGCCCGGCACGCGGCGGCCCGGGACGGGCTGGTCAGGGCGCGGGAGTCCGTCCAACGGGTGCTGGAGGAAGCGGTGGGAGGACGCATCCACTTCATGGCCAACCGGGTCGGTGGTCTCCGCGAGGACGTGCCCTCGGGGTGGCGGGACGAGGTCCGCGCCGCCTTGGACGTGGTCGCGCGGGGCCTCGACACCGCCAGGTCGGTAACGGTGTCCGACGAGGACTTCCGCCACCGGCACCGTGGGCTGGGCGTGCTGGGCACCGGGGCGGCCCTGCGGCTGGGAGTGACCGGCCCCGCTGGCCGGGCGGCCGGGGTCGACCTGGACCTGCGGCGGGACGACCCGGGGCCGGCCTACGCCGAGCTGGACGTCACCTCCGCGCTGGGCACGCGGGGCGACGCGCTGGACCGGGTGGAGTGCATGTTCGGGGACGCGGACCAGTCGCTGCGACTGGTCCGCACCTGCCTCGACCGGCTGCCACCGGGTCCGGTGAACCTGCGGCTGCCCAAAGCGGTCAAACCACCGGAGGGATCGGTCTACGTGTGGACGGAGGCCCCGCTGGGGGTCACCGGCGTGCACCTGGTGTCCCGGGGTGACCGGACGCCGTGGCGGCTGAAGCTGCGCACCCCGTCGTTCAACAACATCCAGGCGCTCTCCCCCCTGCTGGTCGGGTGCCGGGTGGCGGACCTGCCCACCGTGCTCGCCTCCTTCGCGGTGGTGGTCGGGGACATCGACCGCTGACCCGCACCGTGGTCAGTTGCCCCGCCGGCGGCGGCGGCGCGGTTTGTCCTCTCCGTAGGCGGCCAACAGCTCGCTGACCGACCGGCCCGAGGCGTGGGCGCCCGCGTCTTCTGGTTCGGCGGGGGGAGTGGCTTCGCCCTCGCTCTCCGCCCGTTCCGGGGTCGCCTCCTCGGCGACATCGGGCTGCCAGGAATCCACCGCCTCCCAGGCCGGGGTGTCCTCGGCCTGCTCGGCCTCCGCCGACGCCGCCACCGGTTGGGCCTTCGGGGGCGCGGGGGGCTGCGCCCGTCGCGGCCGCTGCGGGCGGGGAAGC
>NZ_AGVX02000481.1 GCF_000239155.1 Actinoalloteichus spitiensis RMV-1378 | reverse complement strand
CGGGACGGGGTGTGCCGGCACGCCGCCGGCCCCGGGCAGCCGGCGCACCCGGGGTCCCTCACCGGGCAGCCGGTGCGCTCGGCCCGCGCGGCGGCGTCCCGCCTCTCAGGCGGCGCGGAGGTAGTCGGCGACGAGCCGACCGAGGCGGGCGTGACCGCGTGGCGTGAGGTGCACCCGGTCCGGCGCGATCAACGGACGCCGGGAATCGTCCTCCGCCACCGTCGCCGGGAACTCGTCTTGCAGGTCGAGGTGCCCGCACCCCGTATCAGCGGCCACGTCGGCCATCGCGTCGCAGTAGGCGCGCCACCCGGAGCCGGGCATGTCGAGCCGGCAGTGCGGGGCGAGCAGCAGCACGCTCGCGTCGGTGACCGCGCGGTGCCGGCTGATGATCGTCCGCAGGTTGGCCGCGAACGTCTCCGGCGAGTTCCCGTACCGCCAGTCGTTCGACCCCATCGCGATGATCAGCAGGCCGGGGTCCAGCGTGCGCACCCTCGTCAGGTGCCGGTCCACGTCCTCACCCGAGATCCACCGGTCGGTGGCCGAACCCGACAGGCCACCGGAGTACAGGCGGATCCCGGCGCCAGCCCACCGGTCGTGGCGGAACGCGCCCGCGACCACCACGGCATTCCCGGAAAGGGCCTGGATGCGCACCCGGTGATCCCCGAGCGGAAGTCGGGGGGAGACCCACCGGCCGGTCGCCGTGCGCGCCGGCGCCGAGGGATCCGGTTGGGACACCACGTGCGGCTGGCCGTCGACGACCACCCGGAACCGGCCAGCGCCCTGCCCGGTCATGAACAGGACCGACACCGCCTCACAACGGGGCATGACCCGCTCGATCCAGGCCTCGGAGCCCAACCGCATCGCCCGCTGACCCAGATCCGTCGGCGTGGTGGTCGCCGGTCCGCCGGTCGCCCACCCGTGCGCCCAGGACGCCGACGGGTAGTAGATGCCGTTCTGCCAGGGCAGGTGCGCGGCGAGCATGCCGGGGAAACCCGCGACCGCGACCGGCTGGTGCGTGGGCGCGACGCCCGTGTGTCCTTCCATCGTCGACGAGCCCACCGTGACCACGTTGACCGTGCGTGCCGGGGCTTCGTCCCGATCCAGGGACCAGCGACGTAACGAGGGGCCGTTCACCCTTGTCCTTCCTGTTCGTACCGTTTCTCCCAGCGGGACGCGCCGGGCGCACCGCATCGCGGCCAGCCCAAGGAAAGCGGAGACAGCGGACACAATGGCCGCGACCGCTGCATCATCCGAGGCCGTGCGGCCGGACGCAACAGCCCCGGACGGGCCGGCCCACGCCCCCGAACGAGACGACCCAGCCGAATCCCGCCCACCCCACCTCGCCGCGCCCGGCCACAGGTCGCTCACCCTCGCTTGCGCGGGGCTTTCCGACGGCACCGGTTCCCTGGCCGGCCCGCTTGCGGCTCACCCCCGCTTGCGCGGGGCTTTCGCGGGCAGGTGCGCGTGCGAGGCGATCTCGCCCGGCTCACCCCCGCTTGCGCGGGGCTTTCCTGAGGCGCTGACCAGCACGCCCGCCGCCCGCCGGCTCACCCCCGCTTGCGCGGGGCTTTCG
>NZ_AGVX02000482.1 GCF_000239155.1 Actinoalloteichus spitiensis RMV-1378 | reverse complement strand
CCGGCGACCCGGCGGCCCGGCGGAGGCCCGGCCCCGGGATGGCGACACGTCCGGACGGGGCGCCCGCCCCGTGTGACACCCTTTCCCGGTGGTACCCAGACAGTCAGCCGGCCCGAGGACCAGCGGCTTTCCCCTGCTGATCGTGTCGCTCACGGCGGTCGCCGTGGTGCTCGGCGCGCTGGTGGGCGCGCTCGGGCGGAGCTGGTACGCGGCGGAGGACGAGGGTGAGCCACCCGCGGCTGGGGTCACCTCGCCGGTCGAACCCCCCGCACCGGAGGGCCCGGTCCGGGTTGAGCTGACCCCCGATGCGCGTGCGCACCCGGACCACGAGGCGATCCTCGCTCTCGTCCGTGCCCACTTCGAGGCGATCAACGCCCGCGACTACGCCGCCTGGGCGACGACGGTGGTGGAACGCCGAGTGCGGGACACCTCCGAGGAGGACTGGTTGAGCAGGTACCGGTCGACCCGGGACGACCACGTCGTCGTGCACCGCGTCGAACAGGGCCCCGAGGACAGCCTGCGGATCCTGATGACCTTCGTCAGCGGCCAGGACCTCGCCGACGCACCGCCCGAGATGCCGGCCGAGTGCGTCCACTGGCGGGTGGTGTACCCGCTGGTCGTGGAGGGCGGCACGCTGCGACTGGACAGCGGTCGCCCGGGGAGTTCGAGTCCCGGCGCCTGCGGCTGAGCAGCGCCCGGGGGCCGGAGTGCCGTACCAGGTGGGGAAGGGAATGGGCCCCTGGGGGATCGCGGTGGCCCCGGAAGGCCGCGCCCGATCGGGTGTGGTGGTCACCCCGAGCCTCCGGCACCACCGTGCCGCCCGCGTCCGGGATGCCACGCGGGCGGGCGGGCACCGGGCGGAACCCGAGCGCCGCCCACCCAGCTACCCACGGGAAGGACGGTCACCGGCACGGTGGTACCGATACCGGGACCAGTGGACCCCGTGCGGCGGTCAGAGCGGGATGTTCCCGTGCCGGCCACGGGCGACGGGTGCCGCCGCCAACGCCTCGGCGACCCGGCGTCGGGTCTGCGAGGGTTCGATCACCTCGTCGACGACCCCGATCGCCATCGCGCGGTTCACTCCGCCGGCGATCCGCTCGTGCTCCACCGCGAGGCGCTCGTGCAGCTCCTCGCGGTCCTCCTCCGCCGCGGCGGCCAGCGCCTTGCGGTGGAGGATGCCCACGGCGGCCTTGGCCCCCATCACGGCGACCTCGGCCTCCGGCCAGGCGAACACCGTGTTGGCGCCCAGCGACCGGGCGTTCATCGCGATGTAGGCGCCGCCGTAGGCCTTCCGGGTCACCAGCGTCACCCGGGGGACCACGGCCTCCCCGAAGGCGTGCAGGAGCTTCGCGCCGCGCCGCACCACGCCGTCCCACTCCTGGCCCACGCCGGGGAGGTAGCCGGGCACGTCGACCAGCACCAGCAGCGGGATGCCGAACGAGTCGCACATCCGCACGAAACGGGACGCCTTCTCCGCGCTCAGCGAGTCCAGGCACCCGCCCCGCCGCAACGGGTTGTTGGCGATGACACCGACCGTCCGCCGGCCCAGGCGGCCCAGGCCGACGACGATGTTGGGAGCCCACTTCGGCTGGAGCTCCTCGAAGGAGGTGCCGGGGGCACCTTCGTCGTTCTCCTCGGTGTCGAGGATGGCCCGGACCAGGGGACGCACGTCGTAGGCCCGCTTCGCCTGCTCGGGCAGCAGCGACCGCAGGTCGGCCTCGTCCCGCACGCTCTCCGGGTCGTGGACCCCGGGGCGGGAGAACAGGCTGGTCAGGCGCCGGGCACGCCGGTAGGCGTCCGGCTCGTCGGCCGCGACGACGTGCACCACGCCGGACTTCTTCCCGTGCGCCTCGGGACCGCCGAGCGCCTCCATGTCGATCCGCTCGCCGGTCACGCTGCGGACCACGTCCGGGCCGGTCACGAACACGCGTCCGGCCGGCGCCATGATCACCACGTCGGTCAGGGCGGGGCCGTAGGCGGCGCCACCCGCCGCCGGGCCGAGCACGACCGAGATCTGCGGCACCCTGCCGGAGGCGCGGATCATCGCCGCGAACACCTGTCCGACGGCGTCGAGGGCCTCGACACCCTCCGCCAACCGTGCTCCGCCGGAGTGCCACAGCCCGATGACGGGGCACTCCTCCTGGAGCGCGGTGTCGATGGCGTCCACGATGCGCTGGCACCCCTCGGTGCCCATGGCGCCGCCCATCCTGGCCGCGTCGGTGCAGTAGGTGATCACGTCGACCCCGTCGATCCGGCCCCGCGCGGTGAACACCCCGCTGGCGTCGCGGGTCGTGATCGGCGTCAGCGTGCCGGCGTCGAGGAGCTGCGACAACCGCAGTTCCGGGTCCCTCGGGTCGGAGTCAGCGGTGGGACCCGCGGGCTCCGGACGGGCTGCCAGGGCGGTCATCGAATCTCCTCGCGACAGGTGCCCGGGCGCGACGCCCCGGCACGACGGGTGATCACGGGGTGAACGCGAGTGCCACGTTGTGCCCGCCGAACCCGAAGGAGTCGTTCACGGCGGCCGTCAGGCCCGCCTTCCTCGGTTCGTCGGCCACGACGTCGAGCTGGACCTTGGGGTCGAGGTCCTCGAGGTTGAGCGTCTGGGGAATGACCTCGTGGTGCAGCGACAGCACGGTCACGATCGCCTCGACCGCACCCGCCGCGCCCAACATGTGCCCGAGCGCGGACTTCGGAGCGGTGACCACGGGGTGTTCACCGATCGCCGTCCGGATCGCGGCGGCTTCGGCCACGTCGCCGACCGGGGTGGAGGTCGCGTGGGCGTTGACGTGCCCCACGTCCTCGGGGCTGAGACCGGCGGTGCGGATCGCCTTGCGGATCGCCCTGGCCGCGCCCTCGCCCGTGGGTTCCGGACCGGTGATGTGGTGGGCGTCGGCGCTGGTGCCGATGCCGGCCAGCCGCCCGTAGACCTTCGCGCCCCTGGCGGCGGCGAACTCGGCCCGTTCGAGGACCAGCATCCCGGCGCCCTCACCGAGCACGAACCCGTCACGGCCGGTGTCGAAGGGCCGCGACGCCCGCTCCGGCTCGTCGTTGCGGGTGCTCATCGTCCGCGCCTGGGCGAAGCCGGCGACGGGCAGCGCCGTGATCACGGCCTCGGCACCGCCGGCGACGACGACGTCCACCTCGCCGGCCGCGAGCATCCGGTACGCCCAGGCGATGGCCTCGGCGCCCGAGGCGCAGGCGGACACCGGCGCGTGCACGCCGCCCTTGGAGCCGAGCTCCAGGCCGACCCAGGCGGCCGGGCCGTTCGGCATGAGCATCGGGACGGTCAGCGGGGACACCTTGCGCAGCCCCGCCGTCTCCAGCAGGTCGTCCTGCGCCAGCAGGGTGCTGGCCCCGCCGATCCCCGTGCCCACGACCACTCCGAGGCGTTCGGGGTCCAGCTCCGGGGCGCCGGCGTCGGACCACGCCTCGCGGGCGGCGACGACGGCCACCTGCTCACAGCGGTCCCAGCGGCGGGCCTCCACCCTGGCCAGCACGTCGGTCGGCTCGACGGCCAGCGAGGCCGCGATCCGAACGGGCAGGTCGAACCGCTCCGGCCAGTCCGCGTTGATGGGTCCCACCCCGCTGCGGCCGGCAAGCAGGGCGTCCCAGGTCGACGCGACGTCCCCGCCGAGCGGGGTCGTCGCGCCGAGCCCGGTCACGACCACCTCGGGAGAGGTCATGCGTTGCTGGCGATGTAGTTCACCGCATCGCCGACGGTCTTCAGGTTGGCCAGCTCGTCGTCCGGGATCTTCACGCCGAACTTGTCCTCGGCCTGGACGGCGACCTCGACCATCGACAGCGAGTCGACGTCCAGGTCGTCGACGAACGACTTGTCCAAGTCGACGTCGTCGGCCTCCACACCCGCAACCTCGACGAGGATGTCGACGAGACCCTTCTGGATGTCCTCGTTCGCCACTGGCGTTGTCCTTCCTGGTTACTGTTCCGCTGGTCGGGCGCTGGGATGGCCCGACCTGGCTGTCCGTGGTGTGCGGTGACCCGCACGGAGAACGGGGCGGTGCGCCCCGACGCGGCTCACCGAGCGTGGACCGGCCGGTGAGCCGGTGGAACCCGCGTCACGGGCAGACCACCACCTGGCTGGCGTAGGACAGGCCCGCGCCGAAGCCGACGAGCAACATGACGTCGCCCTTGCTCAGTTCCCCCGCGGAACGCATGTGATCGATCGCGATGGGGATGGAGGCGGCGGAGGTGTTGCCCGTGTGCTGGATGTCCTTGGCCACGACCATGTCCTCCCGCGCGCCCTTGGACCGGAGGCGCTTGGCGATCGCGTCGACGATGCGCGCGTTCGCCTGGTGCGGGATCAGCGCGTCGATGTCGGACAGCTGGATCCCCGCCGCCTCGACGGCGCGTTCGGCGACCGGCGCCACCTGGGTGGTGGCCCACCGGAACACCGACTGCCCCTCCTGGAAGATGTACCGGCCCTCACGCAGGTAGATCAGGTGCGCCAGGTCTCCGGCGCTACCCCAGGAGACCGGTCCGATCATCGGCTCGTCCGCCGGTCCCACCACGGCCGCTCCCGCGCCGTCGGCGAAGATGATGGCGTTCGCGCGGTCGTCCCAGTCCACCCAGTCGGTGAACCGCTCGGCTCCGATGACCAGCACGCGGCGGGCGGAGCCGCCGCGGACGAGGTCGGAGGCCGTGTTCAAGGCGTAGCTGAAGCCGGCGCAGGCCGCGTTCAGGTCGAAGGCCGCTCCGGCCCTGATGCCGATCGCGTCGGCGGTCTGGGCGGCGGCGTTCGGGATCGGACCGGGCATCGTGCAGGTCGCGAAGACGACGGCGTCGACGTCGGTGGGCGACAGGCCGGCGTCGGCGATCGCCTTGGAACCCGCCTCGATCGCCATCGTCACCAGCGACTGGTCCGGGTCCGCCAGCTTCCTGCTGACGATGCCGACCCGTTCGCGGATCCACTCGTCTGAGGTGTCGAGCCGCTTCGTCAGGTCGTGGTTGGTGACGACGCGGTTCCCGGTGCTGCTGCCGAATCCGAGGATGCGGGTGCCGACCGGTCCGGTGCGCAGACTCAGCCGTGGACGTTGTTTGGTCACGCGTTACCACCAGAGGGGTCGGTGTGATGGTCGTGGATGAACGCGGCCACCCGGTCCAGGTGGTCCGGCGTCTTCAACGGCAGGGTGGGGAGCTTGTGTTCCCGCTTGACCAGCCCGGCGAGCGTGCCGGCCGGTGGCAGCTCCACCACCGCCGTCACTCCCAGGTCCACCAGCGTGGCCATGCACGAGTACCAGTCGACCGGGCGGGTTACCTGCGCGACGAGCCGGGACATCATGTCCGCGCCGCTCTCTACTGGCCGACCGTCGGAGTTCGACAGCAGGGGGTTCACCGGGTCGGACACCGGCAGGGACTCCACCCGGAGCCGCAGGGCCTCCTCGGCGGGGGCCATGTAGCGGGTGTGGAAGGCCCCGGCCACGGCCAGCGGGCGCACCCGGGCTCCTGAGGGTGGTTCGGAGGCGAGTTCCTGCAACGCGGAGATCCTGCCGGCGGCGACGATCTGGCCGGTGGCGTTGTGGTTCGCCGCGTCCAGGCTGAGTTCCGCCAGCGCGGAGAGGACCTCGTCGCGGTCTCCGCCGAGCACGGCGGACATCCCGGTGGGTTCCAGCGCGCACGCACCGGCCATCTCGCGGCCCCGCACCGCGGCCAGCTCCACCGCGGCCTCGGGGGACAGCACCCCGGCGGCGGCGGCCGCCGCGAGCTCGCCCACCGAGTGGCCGGCGACGGGCACCCCGGACGGCAGGTCGACGCGGCGCCGCAGCTCCTCCAGCGCCAGCAGCGACAGTGCCACGATCAGCGGCTGGGTGATGGCCGTGTCCCTGATCTCGTCGGCGTCCGCTTCCGTGCCCAGGCGGACGAGGTCGAGGCTGGTCGCCTCCGACCATGCCTCGATCCGGTCACGGGCACCGTCCAGTTCCAGCCACGGCGAGAGCATGCCGGGGGCCTGGGAGCCCTGTCCCGGAGCGAGAAGCGCGATCACGCCGTTCACTGAACACGGCACGCCGGGACCGCTGGGATGTCGGGGGAGACGAAGTCCGTCCCGCGATGTTGTGGAATCCCTACAACCCCTTAGTCCTCCCTGGCCGGGGAGCCAGGAGAGGTGACCCAGGGGTGACGGGGGTCACCCTCCGGGGTGTCCCGCTGGCGCTCGTTCGGACCAGGACCTCGCCCGGGCGCCGGCCGCCGGCCTCACCACAGGCAGGGCCGCCGTCGCCCACCGCCGGGGAACCCCCGCTGGTCCCCGGCCGTGCGCCGTCCGCCCGGCTGCCGGCGGTTCCCGTTCCGGGCGGCCGCGACCGGACGCCCCGGGAACCCGCCGACCGCCGAACTCGGGCGGCAAGGCAACGTGTTCGGCTGGACGGCCGACGGGCGGCGGTCGGCCGAGGTGCTCGACGCCCACATGACGGCCGGCGGCACCTTCGTCCACACCGCCGACGTGTGCTCGGCGTGGCTTCCCGGGCACGACGGGGGTGGGCCGGAGCGGGTCCTCGGCGACTGGATGCGACCCGGGGAAACCGCGACGACCGGTCATCGCCACGAAGGTGGGCAGGCGGTCGCGACGGCCCGGCCGGCCCCCGGCGAACATCCGCACGGCGGCGGAGGACTCGCTCCGCCGGTCGGGCACCGAGCTGATCGACCTCCGCTGCGCGTACGTCGACGACGGGGGAGACGCGGCTGGAGGGGACGCTGACCGCCTCCGACGACCTCGTCCGGGCCGGCAAGGCGCGGCATCACCGAGTCCGACCGCGCGGCGGACCGGCCGTCGGAGGCCCTGCGGGTCTCCGACGGGGCGGGACTGGCCCGGTACGTGGCGCTCCAGCCGCACTCCGACCTGGTGGGACGTTCGGGTTCCGGGGCGCGGCGCGAGGGGCTGGCGGCGTTCCCCTGCTCCTCCCTGCCTGGGGGGCTCACCGGCCGGTACCGGTCCGGCGCCGGGAGGGAGCACGCCCGCCCGCGTGCGTCCCGGCGCTCGCCCACCTCGACGAACGGGGGAGCGGGTCCTGGCCGAGCTCGACCGGCTCGCGGCGGCGCGGGGCGTACCGGTCGCGGCCCGGTCGTTGGCGTGGTTGGTGGCCCGACCGACCGTCACCTCGACGTTGACCAGCGGCCGGGTGGCGGAACAGCACGCCGAGCTGCTTCCGCTGGCCGACGTGTGGAGCTGGCCGAGGCCGAGGTGGCGGCGCCCACCCTGGCCTCGTCCTGGTCCCGGCTCGCGGCGGCGCGGGGTCCACCGTCCCGGAGGCCTCCTCTGTCCCTGGGTCCTGGTTCGTGGTCGGTGCGCGGCCCGGGCGGGCGGGGGCAGTCCCCAGCGGCCCAGGCCACCGGCGCGGGTTCGGTGGGGGCACGGCTGCCCGGTGTGGTGGCTCGGGTGCTGGTGGCGTGGCCGGGGGCCGGCGCGGGCGGCTCATCCCGGGTGTGCCCGGCGTTCCCGGGGTGTGGTGACCCGACAGGCCGAGGGCTGGTCGGGGCGAGCGGAGGACCCGGGTCAGCCGCTCGTGGTCCGTGCGCCCCGGTCGGTCGGGTGCCCGCGAACGGGGCAGCGCGTCACCACAGGCCCCGCGCCTGGGCCAGCCGTCCCACCTTCAAGGCGACCTGGAGCACGAGCGAGTCGCGGGGGTCCGCCGGGTTGTAGCCCGTGACCTCGCTGATGCGGCGGAGCCGGTAGCGCACCGTGTTCGGGTGGACGAACAGCGCCCGTGCGCAGCTCTCCAGCACGCCACCGACCTCCAGGTACGCCTCCACGGTGTCGAGGAGCCCTCCGCTGCTGTCCACCAGCGGCAACATCACCTGCTCGACCAGCTGCCGTTCGGCCTCCGGATCCCCGGCGAGGGCCCGTTCTGGCAGCAGCTCGATCGACCGGACGGGCCGGGGAGCGGAGGGCCAGGCCACCACGGCGCGCAGCCCGGACAGCGCGTCGTCCGCCGACCGGTGCGCCTCGGCGAGGCTGTCCGTCGTGGGGCCGGCCACCACCGGGCCCTCACCGAACGCCTCGCTCATCCGGGGGAGTACCGCGTCGGCGTCGGCCTCGTCGACCGTCCCACCCAGGACCACGACGAGGCGGGAGCCCTGCACCCCCAGCAGCGCCGGGCGTCCCAGCCGGGCCGCACGGCTCCGCACCTCGTAGAGGACCTCCTGCGGGTCGGCGGACGGCGGGTTGCCGACGAGCACGGTCGCCGCGACGGGCTGGTCCCAACCCAGGGCGGAGGCGCGGGAGAGCAGGGACTCCTCGGCGTCGCCCCGGACGATGCCGTCCACGATCAACGCCTCCAGCCGGGCGTCCCAGGCGCCCCTGGCCTCGGCGGCGGCCGCGTAGGAGGTCGCGGCGGAGAAGGCGATCTCGCGGCCGAAGCGGAGGATCGCGTCGGTGAGGACGGCCTTCTCCTCGGCGTTGCCCGCGAACTCGGGCAACCGCTTCTCGAAGGTGTCGATCGCGGTGCGCACCAGGTCCACGGTCTGCCGCAGGCTCATCCAGCGGGACAGGTCGCGGGGGGCCGCGCGGAACGCCTCGGTGCTCAGCCGGAGGGCCGCGTCGGGGCTGCGGAGCCACTCGAGGAAACCGGACACGCCGATCTGGGTGATCAGGAGCACGCTGGCGCGTTGATCGGCGGGCAACCGTCGGAACCACGGAAGCTTCTGCTCCATGGCGGTGACGCTGGCGGTGGCCAGTTCCCCGGAGGCGTACTCCAGGCTCCGCATCGTCTTTCCGGACATACCGGACGCGGAGTGCCCGGGGTCGTCGGCCATGCGCATACCGGCCAGAATCGCACGCCGCCGGCGACCGGCGGGCAGGGGCATGGAGAGACCCGGGTCACCGGGAGCAGGGGTTCGCTGCGAGCCAGCTCGCGGGCGTGGGGCACGACCCGCTGATCGTGGGCGGGGGAGGGGTGGCCGGGAAGTGGGGTGGCGGT
>NZ_AGVX02000483.1 GCF_000239155.1 Actinoalloteichus spitiensis RMV-1378 | reverse complement strand
GCTGGGGCATGATCCGGCCGCCCGGCGGCGCGGGGTGGCTAGTTGGTGCGCTTGCTGGGCAGGTGCCGTCCGATGTACCCGACGTAGACCCGACCGGAGTGCGCGGTGTCGTCGAGGTAGTGCAGGCGCGGGCTGGTCATCCCGTACTTGGTGATCTTGAAGTGCGCGCCCATGAATGCCCTGCCCTCCGGCCGGACCTCGACGGGCACGGGGAAGGTGCGGGCCGCGCTGAAGTGGTGGTTGTTCTGGACGTCGTTCGTCTCGTTGTGCGCGTGCCGGTTCGCGGAGACGCCCCGGCAGCCCCGGGGCAGGTTGCGCAGGTAACCGGCGACATCCCGCTCGCACCGGCCCTCGGCGCTCGCCGTGGCGTAGTCCTCCAGCGCCAGCAGGGCGGCCCAGATCTTCCCCACCCACACGCACAGGGTGTCCTTGTCGGCGAGGGCCAGGGTGGTCTGCTGGTCACCCGTGAACACGACGTGCGCCAGCTTGTCGAGGTGCTCGATCAGCTCCTCATAGGTGTGCGGGCGGGCGTCGTCGTCGCCCGACGGGGGCTCCAGGTGGGACACCCGGGCATCCCGCGCCCACAGGGCCAGGGTCCGGCGCAGCCGCGCCTCCACCGTCACCAGCTCCTCGGCGGTCTCCGCGTGTTCCAGCTGTTCGTCCTCCCAGCCGCGTCGGAGCAGGTCCCGCTCCTCGCGGAGCTGGTTGATCTCGGAGGTCCGTTCCCGCAGGTGTTCGGCGATCAACTCGCGCGCCGACCGGGCGTGCCGGGCCGCCGAGCCGAGCGAGCCCAGCGCGGTCAACGTCTCGACCGTCACCTCCGCGCTGCCGGTGGCGGCGAGCAGGGCGTCGGTCAGTGCGGTCCACCGTGCCCGGTCGATGAGGACCCCGTCCGGTGCCGGAGCGTGCGCGGGAGCGGTGGGCTCGTCGTTGGCCTCCGGCTCCGGCTCGTCCCGGCCGTCGCGCGGTGCGGTCGGGACCGGCGGGGGCGACGGTGGGCGGGCGGTGGAGGACGCGGTGTTCGACAGGCCGGCGACCAGCAGGCTGTCCATCTCCTCCTCGAGCGCCCGGTGCGCCCGGAGCACCACGGCCGGCAGCGGCGAGTTCTCCGCGACCTCCCGCGCCTTCCAACCCAGGATCCTGGCGTTCTCGCGGTCGTCGGACTCCACGATCCGCGACAGGCCCAGGACCCGGTGCCGTCGGGCACCGACGCGGTCGGCCAGGTCGAGACCGGGTCGGTAGCTGCGCAGATGCCAGGGCGGGACGGCGTAACCCGGGCCGGCGTCCCGGTTGAACGCCTCGGTCGCCGCCGGGTCGAGGACGTAGGTCGCCGCGAGCCCGGTCGTCTGGTTGAGGAGCCGGCCGGCCAGACCCACCCAGCGGGAGAACTCCACGTCGTCATGCCCGGACGACCCGGCGAGGATCGCCAGTCCCCGCCGCCGCCGATCTCCGAGGACGGTGAGCAGCCAGTGGGTGTCGTCGACACCGATCCGGACGGGGCCGGGGCGCAGGGCGTGCGCGCCGTCCCGGACGTCCAGCACCTCGGTGAGGGCGGCGGCCAGTCGGGGCGTGCCGGTCCACACGCGGCGGTCGCCGGTCCGTGGTCCGGGGGATTCGATGTCGAGCCACAGCCACGGGCGGTCCCGCTCCCGCCTCGGCACCGCGACCGTCAGCTGCGTGATCCAGCCGCGTGGTTCCCGGATCCGGGCCCGCACCTGGTGGGAGCCGTCGCGTAACCGCCGTTCGAGCAGTGCTCCCTCCACGTCCCGTTCCAGGCGCACGGACCGCCCCGGGGTCAGCGCGTCGGCCGCGTACCCCTTGCCCCGCAGCCAGGAACGCAGCTGGCCGAGCACGATTCTGACGACCTGGTCTCGTTCGCCGTGGACTTCGCCGAACATGCGGTACCCGAGCATGGCTCCTCCGGACGGGATCGCGGGCGGACCGGTCGGACGCCGTGGAGTGCCCGGGGGCGCTGCTCTCGCCGCACCCGGTGTCGGTGGAGGTCGCTGGACAGGTGGGTGGCTGAGCTGTCGGGTCGGGCGCGAGGAGCTGGTCGGGCGGGTGGGCCCGGAGCACGAGGAACAGCGGAACGGGGAGTGCGCGCGGCGTTCGGCCGGGTGGTCCAGCCTAGCGCGCCCACCACGGGCACCGCCGGGGCTCGGGGCCGAGCGAACCTCGGTTGACCAGGCGGTTCATCGGACTGGAGTCCGCAGAGGAAGGTGGCGCGCGGGCCACGAGGGCGAGGGGACAGGGAAGTGCCCACGGCTCCGGACGGGCGGGACGACAGGGCCGCCGGGGCCGGGCCCCGGCGGTGGAACGCCCGGGGGACGCCTCCCGCGCCGCCGGACCCGGTGCCGGTCACGAGGACCTGCGGAGACCCCTGCCGGCCCCACACCGGCCAGCCCCCCGCGCCCACCGCTGCCGAGGGGAACCCACCCC
>NZ_AGVX02000484.1 GCF_000239155.1 Actinoalloteichus spitiensis RMV-1378 | reverse complement strand
CCCGGCGGCTCGACCGCCCGGTACCCGCCGCGCCCCGGCCCCGGCCACCGGCACGGGCGCCCTCACGGGGGCCATCACGACGCGGCGCGCGGGCGGGACGCTTCGGCTTCGACTCCGGCACCGGCTCCCCGCTGGGCGTCCGGGCGCCGGTCAGCTCCGCCAGCTGCTCGTCGCCGGGCAGCACGCGGGTCACCGTGGGCCGCACCCCGGCGCGACCCGTCAACGAGTTGACGCTGCGGCGCTGCTCGTCGAGCACGAGCGTCACGACCGTGCCGGACTCGCCGGCCCGCGCGGTCCTGCCCGCCCGGTGCAGGTAGTCCTTGGGGTCGGACGGCGGGTCGACGTGGACGACCAGGCTCACGTTGTCCACGTGGATGCCGCGCGCCGCCACGTCGGTGGCCACCAACACCGGAGTGGTGCCCTCGCGGAACTCGCCCAGGGTGCGGGTCCGCGCGTTCTGCGTCTTGCCACCGTGCAGCGCCCCGGCGGCCACCCCGACCTGGCGCAGCTTCCGAGCCACCCGGTCGGCGCTGTGCTTGGTGCGCACGAACATGATGGTGCGGCCCTCACGGGCACCGATGGAGGCCAGCACGTCCGGCTTGTGCTCGTCCGAGACCAGCAGCACGTGGTGGTCCATCGTGTTCACGCTCGCCGAGGGCGGAGCCACCGCGTGCACGACGGGGTCGGTCAGGTACTGCCGCACCAACGCGTCCACGTCCCGGTCGAGGGTCGCCGAGAACAGCAGCCGCTGCCCGTCGGCACGCACCAGGTCGAGGATCGCCCTGACCTGCGGGAGGAAGCCCATGTCCGCCATCTGGTCGGCCTCGTCCAGCGCGCTGAGGCTGACGTCGGAGAGCGAACAGGTGCCCTGCCGCACGTGGTCGGACAACCGACCCGGGGTGGCGATCAGCAGGTCGACCCCGCGCCGCAACGCGTTCACCTGCTTCGGGAAGGAGGTGCCGCCCACGACGGTGGTGCAACGCAGGCCGAGCGCCACCGCGAAGGGCTGGAGCGCGTCGTGGACCTGCATCGCCAGTTCGCGGGTGGGCACCAGCACCAGACCCCGGGGCCGCATCGGCTGGGAGGTGCCGTCGAGCAGCCTGACCAGGAGGGGAAGTCCGAAGGCGAGGGTCTTGCCCGACCCGGTCTGCCCCCGGCCCAGCACGTCACGGCCGGCCAACACGTCCGGCAGCGTCGCGGCCTGGATCGGGAAGGGTTCCGTGATGCCCCGCTGGGTCAGCGCGGCGACGAGGCGATCGGGGAGCCCGAGCTCGGTGAAGGACGGGATCGGGCCGGTGAACTCGGTGATGGTCGGTTCGAGCAGCGGTGACGGCTCGACCACCTGCGCGGAGCGGCGGGAGTCACCGCGCCGCCGGCGGGGGCGGAATCCTCCCCCACCCCCGTTCCGGCGTGGGCCAGAACGACGGGGCGACGGGGCGCGATCCGCGGACGTAGTGGGCACAGAGAACCTCCGTGACATGGCACGCCGCGGGGACGCTCCGCGACGACAGTCGGCAGGCCGCGGAATGCGATCACAAGGACGAGCCCGGCGCCTTGGCGCCATTGGTGAACGATGGGGCACCGGTGGCCTTCGTCGAGCCATCCGCGGACGCTTGCCGACGCGTCCGTCACGGTGCGATGCGAGCCTACACGGTCGCGGTCGGTCATCGCTCACCCCGGGGTGAGGGGCCGCGCCACCACCGACCCCGCCCACCCTGACCTCCGCTTCCCTCCCGACGGCCCGGGACCGGAACCGACGGCACCCGGCGGCGCAGGACACGCTCCGACACCACCGGGCCGGAACGCCTGGTCCGCGACCTGGTGGCGGCAGCTCAGCCACCGCCACCAGGCTGGCGTACCCGAGGTCCGGGGCGGGGCGGCCGGCGCCGGTCCCCGCGTCCCAGGCCCAGGACGGCGCCGGGCCGACGGGCCGATCCGAGTGGGCGAGGCCACGGCGTCGCCCACCACCGAGGACGTCCACCAGCCGTGGCGCCGCCGGCGACGCGCCCTGTCGTGCCGGTCCCGGGGGAGGACGACGGCCGTCGCGGGCACCACTTTGCTCGCCCTGCGGGACCCGGACGCCCACCCGCGTTCCCGCCACTCCCGGGGCACCGGGGCCGGACGCGGTCGGCCAGCGGCACGGGAGGTGGCCCGGGCGGCCGCCACCAGCGGCTCGTCATCCCCGGTCCACGGTCGCGTGATCACGGGCGAACCGTCGCCGGCGCGGCGCCACGAACCCGTCGCGCCCCGCGGTTCGGCGAATGCCCAGCGGCGGCGGGCGGCGTGTTCGGCCGGCGGATACCGCCCACCACCTCCGACCGGAGCCGGGCGAGCCGGTCAGGCCCGGGGAACGACGAGGTCCAACGCGGTGTCCGAGACCTGTTCCACCCGCATCCCGGCCGCCAGGGCCAGCCCCGTGACCCCCTCGGTGTCCACCGGGGCCGTTTCGGCCGTGGCCAGCACCCGCGCCAGGCGCCCCTTGTGCGCCTTGTTGTGGTGGCTGACCACCGTGCGCCCACCCCCGGCGTCCTCCGACAGCACCCGCACCGTCACCGCGCCCGCGACCGGGGCGAACGCCGCGTAGGCGCCGGACCGCAGGTCCACGACCAGGCCCTCCACGTCCGCGAGGAGTGGAGCCAAGGCCGGACGCCACACCGTGCGCGGGGCCGGCAGCCCCGGCAGCCGGCTGCCGGCGGAGAGCCGGTACGCCGGCACCTGGTCGGTCGCGCGGAGCAGGCCGAACAACGCCGAACACACCGCGAGGCGCCGCCCGGCGCGTTCCCACTCCACCGGCCCCCACTCGGGTGCCCGAAGGGCGTCGAAGAGCACCCCGGTGTAGCGGAGCAGCGCGGGAGCGGTGGGCGCGGACCACAACGCCGCGTTGCGCGCCACCTCGTCCTCCTGCCGCTCGGACAGCCCCAACGCGGCCAGGCTCGCCGGCACGTCCTCGGCCAGCCCGACCAGGGCGTCGGCGACCCGGCGCCGCACCGGTTCCAACTCCGGCCAGGACAGGGCGGAGAGCCGCAGCGCGGGGCCCCGCCCGCCGCTCGACTTCGTCTCCGACGGGGGCAGCAGCACCAGCATGGTGGGGGAGGGTACTGAAACGCCGCCGCCGACCTCGTCGCGCGTCGAGTGCGCGCGGACCCCGGAGACCGGCCCACCGGAACAGGCACGGTCTTCCGCGTCCGCCCACGGCGGCGGAACCGCTTCCCGGGGAGGAGGAACGGGGCGCGAGAACGGCGGCAGCCGAGGAGCCCGGCCGGAGCCGGTAATCAGTCGCGGAGTGTCACGGTGGACTCGCTACTCTGCCCGCACACCAACAGGCACACACTCGCGACGGCCCACGCGGCGCGACCCCGGTCGCCGGCCCCCGGCCTCGCGTGCGCACCCGACCAGCCGAGGAGCTTGCCGTGATTACCAGGATGTCGTCGTTGTTCCTGCGCACCCTGCGGGAGGATCCGGCGGACGCCGAGGTGCCGAGCCACCGGCTGCTGGTCCGCGCGGGCTACGTCCGGCGAGTCGCCCCCGGCGGCTACTCGTGGCTCCCCCTCGGACTCCGCGTGCTCCGCCGCATCGAGCGGATCGTGCGGGAGGAGATGGACGCGATCGGCGGCCAGGAGATCCAGTTCCCCGCCCTGCTGCCCCGCGAGCCCTACGAGACCAGCGGCCGCTGGACCGAGTACGGCCCCAACCTGTTCCGGCTGAAGGACCGCAAGGGCGCCGACTACCTGCTCGGCCCCACGCACGAGGAGCTGTTCACCCTCACCGTCAAGGGCGAGTTCAGCTCCTACAAGGACTACCCCGCGGTGCTGTACCAGATCCAGACGAAGTACCGGGACGAGGAGCGGCCGAGGGCCGGCATCCTCCGGGGCCGCGAGTTCATCATGAAGGACTCCTACTCCTTCGACCTCGACGACGAGGGGCTCGAGCGCTCCTACCAGCTGCACCGCGCCGCCTACCAGCGGATCTTCGACCGCCTCGGCCTGCGCTACGTCATCGTGTCCGCCACCTCCGGGGCGATGGGCGGCTCGGCCTCCGAGGAGTTCCTCGCCGAGGCAGCCACCGGGGAGGACACCTTCGTCCGCAGCACCGGCTCCGACTTCGCCGCGAACGTCGAGGCCGTGGTCACGACCGCGCCGCCAGCCCAGCCGGTGGAGGACAAGCCCGAGGCCCAGGTCCACCACACCCCGGACACCCCCACCATCGACAGCCTGGTCGCGTTCCTCAACTCGGCCGGACTCGGCCGTTCCTTCACGGCGGCGGACACGCTGAAGAACGTCCTGGTCAAGACCCGCCAGCCGGGCGACGGGGACTGGAGCCTGCTCGCCGTCGGCCTCCCCGGGGACCGCGAGGTCGACCTCAAGCGGCTGGAGGCGGCCGTCTACCCGGCGGAGGTGGCCCTGCTCGACGAGGCCGACTTCCGGAACAACCCCTTCCTCGTCAAGGGCTACATCGGACCGGGCGCCCTGTTGGCCAACGGCGTCCGCTACCTGGTCGACCCGAGGGTCGTCACCGGGACCGCCTGGGTGACCGGCGCCGACAAGGCCGACCACCACGTCGTCGACCTGGTCTGCGGCCGCGACTTCACCCCGGACGGCACCATCGAGGCCGCCGAGGTGCGGGAGGGCGACCCCGCGCCCGACGGGAAGGGCACCCTGGTGGCCGCGCGGGGGATCGAGATCGGGCACATCTTCCAGCTCGGCAGGAAGTTCGCCGACGCCTTCGGACTCGACGCGCTCGGTCCGGACAGCAAACCGATCCGCATCACGATGGGCTCCTACGGGATCGGTGTCTCCCGACTGGTGGCCGCCATCGCCGAACAGCACCACGACGAACTCGGACTGGTCTGGCCGGCGTCGGTCGCCCCCGCCTCGGTGTACCTGGTCATCGCCGGGAAGAACGAGGAGATCCGCGACGGCGGCGAACGGATCGCCGCCGAACTCGACGAGGCCGGCATCGAGGTCATCCTGGACGACCGGACCGTCTCGCCGGGGGTCAAGTTCGCCGACGCGGAACTCGTCGGCGTGCCCTACATCGTCGTCGCCGGCCGGGGACTGGCCAACGGCGTCGTCGAGGTCAAGCGGCGCAGCACCGGCGACCGGACCGACGTCGAGGTCGGCTCGCTCGTCGACCACCTGCGCGCCGCGCTGGACGCCTGACCGGACGCGACGGGGCCGGGGGCGTGCCGACCACACCCCCGGCCCCGCGGCCGCGTCACCTGACCGGAACCGGACCTCAGTTCAGCGGGCGCAGGCTCTCGACGATCCGCCGCAGGTCCGCGTCGTCCACGCCGTGCGCCGCGCTCTGGTCCCCGGTCGCCACGATCGCCAGCGAGCCGCCGGCCGTCGACGGGATCGTCACCACGTGCACCACGCCCGTCGCCGGGAGGCAGTCGTGCGTCTGGCCCAGCAGGGCCTCCGCGCGCACGTGACTGCCCTGGGTGTTGCCCCCCACCGTGACCGGGGTCGGTTCGCTGTACTCGAACTCCGAGATCGTCTCGCCCGTCTCCTGGTCGAAGTAGCCGTAGGCCGACCGCGCGATGTCCTCGGCGAGCTGGCGGGCGGCGGCGGCCTGGTCCGGTTCGGCCACCTCCCAGATCCCCGACGTTCCCCGCGCCGAGTAGTCGAGCGCGGAACAGAAGTCCCACTGGTAGGACGCCGGTGCCGAGTACCAGATCTCGTCGCCGTTCTCCAGGGTGAACCCGAGCTGCTCGCGTTCCTCCCAGCCCGGCGGCACGTCGTACACGGCGTTGCGTTCCTCGGAGGCGATGGGCAGCCAGTCCGGGATCAGCGGAGCGGGCCCGTCCTGGCCCTCCTGCGCGACGGTGGTCCCCTCGGTCGTCGACGTCTCCGAGGTGGGCACCGGCCCGGGGGTGTCGTCGCCCTCGGCGGTCTCCTCCTCGCCACCGCCGACGAGCAGGACCACCGTCGCGGTCACGCAGACCACGATGACGGCGGCGAGCGCACCGATCAGCACCTTCCGCCGGCGGTCGGGACCGGAGGGCTCCCCCTGCTGGCCGTACACACCGAGACCCGAGTACGACGGCGCTCCCGTCGGATCGTGCCGTCCGGTCGCGGAAGCCGGGTCCCTACCCCAGGAGTTGCCGTCGCCGGGACCGCCCGGCCCACCCGTTGGCCAAGTCATGCGTGTCACCGTAGCCGGGGCTCCCGCGACCTCGACGCGGTACGGCGAAGGCGGACTGTGACCAGGACCACCACCCGGTGCCGGGAAGCCAGACCCACCCGTGCGCGTTGAACCGAACCGTGAGCGACCCCGTGAACATCCCGTTGTCCGTGCTCGACCTCGCACCGGTCCCGACCGGGTCGAGCTCCGCCCAGGCCCTGCGTGACTCGGTCGAGCTCGCCCGCCACGTCGAAGGGCTCGGGTACCACCGCTACTGGGTCGCCGAGCACCACAACATGCCGGGCATCGCCAGCTCGGCGCCGGCGGTGCTGATCGGCCAGGTCGCCGCCGCCACCTCCACGATCCGGGTCGGATCGGGCGGGGTGATGCTGCCCAACCACCCGCCGCTGGTGGTCGCGGAGCAGTTCGGGATGCTCGAGGCGCTCCACCCCGGGCGCATCGACCTGGGCATCGGGCGGGCACCCGGCACGGACGGGCACACGGCCGCCGCGCTGCGGCGCACCGCCAACCCGCTGTCGGTGGAGGACTTCCCCCGGCAGCTGCGGGAGCTCATCGACTACTTCGCGCAGCACCCGGACGAGCCGGTCGGCCCCGGTCGGATCCACGCGGTCCCCGCCGCCGGGAACCAGCCGCCGCTGTGGTTGCTGGGGTCGAGCGACTACAGCGCCAGGGCCGCCGGGCTGCTCGGGCTGCCCTTCGCGTTCGCCTACCACTTCAGCGCGGCCGGCCTGCTGCCGGCGCTGGAGGTCTACCGCGAGTCGTTCCGCCCCTCCGACGCCCTGTCCGAGCCCTACGCGATGGTGGCCGCCGGTGTCGTGTGCGCCGAGACCGACGAGCACGCCCAGTGGTTGGCCGGCTCGCAGGGGCTGGCCATCCTGCGGTTGCGGACGGGCCGCCCCGGAACGCTGCCCAGCCCCGACGAGGCGGCCGCCCACCCCTTCACCCCGCTCGACCGCGAGGTGGTGGACGCCTTCCAGGCCTCCCACATCGTCGGCTCCCCCGACACGGTCCGCGCCGGTCTCGACCGCCTCATCGCGCGCACCGGGGCGGACGAGGTCATGGTGACCTCGCAGATCTTCGACCAGGGCGAACGCCGCCGCTCCTACGAACTGCTCGCCGGGGCCACCGGGCTGCGCCCCCGGAGCTGACCCCGGCCGGCCCCACCGGGCCGGGCGTGGGTCAACCGGCCAGGAAGCTCAGGCGCACCCGGCGCACCGGGTTGTCCACGTTGGTGTCCACCAGGCACACCGACTGCCAGGTACCCAGCGCCATCCGCCCTCCCAGCACCGGCACGGTCATCGAGGGGGGAACCAGGGCCGGCAGCACGTGGTCCCGGCCGTGACCGGGCGTTCCGTGCCGGTGGCGCCACCGGTCGTCCCTGGGGAGCAGGTCGTTGAGCGCCGAGAGCAGGTCCTCGTCGCTGCCGGCCCCGGTCTCCAGGACCGCGAGACCGGCGGTGGCGTGGGGCACCCACACGTTCAGCAGCCCGTCGGATCTCGCCGCCCGGCTCAGGAACTGTTCGCACTCGGCCGTCAGGTCGTACACCACCTCGACCGACCCGGTGCGGATCTCGAACTCCTCGCTCAGCACGGTCCCCACCATAGGAGCGCGGCGGTGCCCGCCGCAGCCGAGCACCCGCCGAGAGCGGCCGCTCGGTGGGCCCAGGACGGGGTACGACGCGCGGGCACCCCGGGACGGACGCCCTAACGGGGGTGCGCTCTCCCGCGTGCGCACCCCCGGGGGTGGCGCCCACGTTCGCCCCGCACCTCCCGTCGGACGCCCACCCCCGCCGGGTCCTCGGTGCGGAGGGGAACGGGCCCGGCACCACGACGCTGTTCCCCGGCCCGGACTGGTCGTAGTCTCGGGACGTGCGCAGCGCATTCGGTCAGGACTTCGCGGTACCGGTCGGCTACCTGAACACGGCCAGCATCGGGATTCCGCCCACCCTCACGTCCGACGCGGTCGAGCGGGACGTCCGGGACTGGGCGCGGGGCCGGTCGACCGCCCCCGGGTACGACCGGTGGGTGGCTGAGGCGCGGGCCGCCTTCGCGTCCCTGGTCGGGGTCGCCACCGGCGACGTGGCCGAGGGCGCCAGCGCGTCGCAGCTGGTCGGCCTGGTCGCCGCCAGTCTTCCCCCGGGGACCAGGGTGCTGACCGCGACGGGTGACTTCACCAGCGTCACCTTCCC
The DNA here is from genome assembly GCF_000239155.1 of Actinoalloteichus spitiensis RMV-1378. Taxonomy (GTDB): domain Bacteria; phylum Actinomycetota; class Actinomycetes; order Mycobacteriales; family Pseudonocardiaceae; genus Actinoalloteichus_B; species Actinoalloteichus_B spitiensis. The sequence continues at coordinate 2,330 of NZ_AGVX02000484.1, read as the reverse complement.
CTTCGCCGCCCAGCGGGACAGGGGCGTCACCACCACCGAGGTGGGGCTCGACGACCTCGTCCCCGCCGCCGAGGACCACGACCTCGTCGCGGTGAGCGCGGTGCAGTCGGCCGACGGGCGGATCGTCGACCTCGAGGGGCTCCGCGCGGTGGCGGAGCGGGGCACGCCGGTGCTGCTGGACGTGACCCAGGCCGCCGGCTGGCTCCCCCTGCGGCTGGACTGGGCGGACTGGGTCGTCTGCGCCGGGTACAAGTGGTTGCTCTGCCCGCGTGGCTCGGCCTGGATGGCCTTGTCGGAACGGGCCCGGTCCCGCACGGTCCCCCACGCCGCCAACTGGTACGCGGGGGAGGACCCGTGGCGGACGGTCTACGGACTTCCCCTGCGCCTGGCTCCGGACGCGAGGGCGTACGACATCTCGCCCGTCTGGCTGGCCCAGGTGGGCGCCGCGCACTCCCTGCCGTGGCTGGCGGGACTCGACCTCGACGAGGTCTCCCGCTACGTGGTGGGCCTCGCCGCCCGGTTCCGGGCCGAACTGGGGCTGGACGAGGGTGACTCCCCGATCGTGTCAGTGCCCGCGCCCGGCCCGATATCCCAGGTGATGGACCTGTTGACCGGGGCGGGGGTGCGGTGCGCCCAGCGCGCCGGGGCGCTCCGCTTCTCGTTCCACCTGTACAACACCGAGGAGGACGTCCTCCACGCGGTTCACGCCCTGCGCGCCTCGGGTTCCCGGAGCGCACCGGAGGTGGGACCCGTGTCGGCGGCTCCGTGAATGCGGTTACGGTGTGATCTCATGTCCGACGTGGAGAGCGCACCCGACCCAGCGAGTCAGCGCGACACGAACGGGCGAGACGATGACACCGCTCCGTTGCCCGCTGTGAAGGAGGAGGTTCCTCCGCCGACCTCGGCGACGGCTGGCAAGGCGTCCCCGTGGCGTGCGCCGGACGAGATGGCCGACGACGGCCCGGTGACTCCGGCCGCCGAGCGGACCGGTGGTTCCTCTGATCGCCCCACCGAGAGTGGTACCCCGCCGACCCCGGAGCGGGAGCCGGCCGAACGGTCCTCGCCCGCGCTGCGGTCGTCCGCGGCCCTCCCGGCAAGCGTGAGCGCGTCCCCGACCACCCCCGCCGAACCCGGCGGGACGACGCGGTCCACCCCCTCGCTGTCCCGGCTGGGCGCGCCGGCCGACCCGACACCGGACGAGCGGCCCACCACGACGATCCCGGTGGTGCCGGCGAGCCCCGCGCCACCACCGCAGGAGGCGGCCGCCACCGCCCGCGTGGGCCACCCGCCCGGCTCGCCACCGCAGGGCGGCCCCGCGCTTCCGGGTGGCTTCCCGCCGGCCGCCCAACCGGGATCGCACTCCGCGCCCGCTGGCGTCCCCCTCCCCCCGAGCGCCGTGCCCACGGTCCAGACGGGGCCCGGGGCACCGGCCACACCGCCGCCAGGCCCGTCCGCCCCCCGAGGGGGGACCGCCGTGGACATCCCGGCGGCCGCGATCGCCCACTCCGGCCCGCCGGGAGGCCCGCCGCCCGGCGCCGGGCCCGGCCCCTACGGGCCGCCCGGTCCCGGTGGTCCCGCTGGCCCTGGTGGTCCCGCTGGCCCGGGAGGTCCACCACCGAGAACGCGGGCGGCGGCGCCGGGCGGCGACAACCAGAAGTACAAGAAGCTCGCCCTCCAAGCGCTCGGCCTGGTCGGGGTGGCCGTCGTCTCGGGAAGCCTCTACCTGGCGATGCGACCGGGGCCCGCCGACGACGTGCGGACGGGGGGCTCCGGCGACATCACCTCGCTGGAGTCCGCCGCCCCCAGCGAGTCCACCGAGCCGGAGGAGACCAGCCGTTTCGAGAAGAAGGCCGAACGTTTCGACGAGGGCAGCCACGTCGACTGCGTGGAGTCCTCCTACGGGCGGCCCGCCCAACGGTTCTTCGAGGAGCAGCAGTGCGAGAGCCTGCACCGCTGGCTCTACGCGACCGAGACCGACCAGGGTGAGCAGGTGGTGGTCTCCGTGGTCAGCACCACCATGCCCGACGAGCAGGCGGCGCGGGACCTCCAGGCGCTGCTGGACACCGACAACACCGGCAACGTGAAGGACCTGCTGCGCGAGAACATCCGGTTCGAGGGCGGCCCCACCGAACTCCACCGCCAGGGTTCGGAGTACGGGTACGCCTCACAGCTGGAGAGCCGCACGTTGACCGTGGTGGAGACGGCCTTCTTCGACCCCGCCAGGACCGGGGACAAGGACCTCCTCAGGCAGATCGCGCAGGAAGGACTGGCGCTCGCCTGGGACGACGGGAGCTGAGACCGCGCTGCCCGGCGCGCACCGCGCCGCCGGG